>JBDRBD010000215.1:0-8014 GCA_043823025.1 Candidatus Omnitrophota bacterium
GACCGAAGGCGAGAAGCCCGAAACAGCCGTATCTTGAACGAACTCAAAACGCTTTCAAAAAAATTCGAGGCGCTCGTTTCGGAAAAAAATAAAGAAGGTGCGGCTGCACTTCTCAAAGAAGTTTTTGGGAAGCTGGACAGAGCCCTCTCTCACGGCATCATTCACAAAAATCGGGCCTCCCGGAAAAAAGCGCGTCTTGCCAAAAAATTGTCCAAACTGTTAACGGCATAATTCGAGCACAAACCGCTCCACCTCGCCCTTTCCCTCTCCGAGGCCTGTCTTAAGACGATGGTCCGCCTCCAAGAGCTCCCGGAGTCCCGCTTCAATTTCGGAACGCTCGAACCGCGACAGCGATTCAAAAAAGCCCGCTTCTTCCTGCCGGCGCATCCGGACCTGGCTTCCGATTTCCTTTGGAGAAACGCCCTGTTCCAATAGTTCTTTGGCCCGGAGCATCCGCCGCAGCTGCCAGCCGACAGCGCCGATGATCTCGTGGGGCCTGTCCCTCTCCGAAAGGAGCCTTTCCAAAATCATCAAGGCCTTGAGTGTTTCCCGAGCCGCAACGGCACGCGCCAGTTCAAAACTGGATTGGCTCAAGGAAACTCCCAAAAGGGCCTCAACCGCTTCTTCGCTCACCCAAGACGCTTCCCCCGCATAAAGGGAAAGCATTCCAAGGGCATTGTCGAGTCTCAAAAGATCTTCTCCCGCCTTTTCAAGGAGAAGCTCTTTGGCTTCGGGCGTTATCTGCTTACCGTATTGGGAAATCCTTCGGTCCATCCACGAAAGGAGTGACGGTCCCTTCAGCTCCAAAAAAACAAAACATTTGGCCAGGTTCATCAACCGTTCAAAAAAGAGGCCCCGCGGATGCGGATCCTTGGTCTCTAGAACACAGAGGGTGTTTTTGGGAAAGCGCGCCGAGGCGTCGAGGAGGCGCGACTGGAACGGTGGAGGCGTTTTTTCAATGTCCCGGATCAGCGTGAGGCGGGGACGGCCTTGAAACGGAAACGTCACAAGGTCAGCCAAAACCGACTCGGGAGAAAAAGTTTTTTCCTTCCCGTCCACCAAAACAAACTCTACAAGACGAGGGTCCCCCGGAGAAAGGCTTGTTTTCAGCTGCCGCAGTTTTTCCTCTTTCTCCCACGCATTTGTCCCGGCAAAAAGAAAAAAATTTTCTATTCGGGCCATTCTTCCACCACCCGGTCCACGATCCGCCTTGCCAGCTCCGTAATCGCCTTCTGCGTGGCCTTCTCCTCGCTCTTTTCGGAAGAGCCGCTGACGAAAAAGCCGGTATCCGCAACAAAATTCTTTTCTTCCCAGAGGGTCTTTTGAGTCCGGTTGTCCCAGAGAGAAAATTCGGTTGTCAGGATGAGACGGTATTCAAGCACTTCGTCGGCGCTGGTGGAACGGAGAACTTCCCGTTGAAATTTCGTGATTTTTCCCTTCAGGACGGCATCGGCTTCTTGCTTCGGAACCACCCGCAGCGTCCCGTCGTAAAGAAAACGTTCTATGACCCCGTTGGTGAGATCAATTTCAAGGCCCGGTTCAAAGGTGTCATTCCGAAAAGTTTCCACAAAAAGGGTTTGAAGCCCGTAGGGAGGAACCGTCTTCAGCGTGTAGCCGCATCCTGGAGACAACAACAGTCCCCATACCAAAAGCGCGGCGGCCGTTCGCCTGCTCATGGTTTCTCCTTCTTTTCAAGGATCGTCAGCTGCTCCAACGCCCTGCTCGCCCAGGAACTTTTGGGAAATTGTCCGATGACCTTGTTGTAATAAATTCTTGCGGCTGGATAGGCCTTTTGTTTGGCGTAAAATTCGGCGGTGTCAAAGGCCTTCTTCGCCTTGCGTTCTTGGAGATCGCGAATCGCCCCTTGAGATTCCTCCGCCAGATTACTCTCAGGATGCTCTGCGACAAAGTTCGAAAATTTTTCGATGGCTTTATCCGTCGCCTCTTCGTCGTAATCGGCTTCCCGGGACATCCTGAAGGTCGTCAAGGCAATCTGATATTTCGCCTGGTTCACCAGTTCGCTCCGCGGATAGTCCTCAATCAATTTTTCAAAAGCCTCCCGGGCTTTCTTGTAGTTTCCGATTTTCTTGTAGCATTCCCCGACTTTGTACTGCGAAAGCTCCGCGTAGGCGCCGTAAGGAGCATGGGCAACGACCTGCCGATAGATTTCGACCGCTTTTTCATAGCCGGCGAAAAGTTCCAGCTTCATCACCTTCCGCTTCTTTCCGCCGTAATAGAGATTCGCGATGCGGTATTCGTGCTCAATGACTTCCTGAATCTTGTCGCTGTTGGGATATTTTTTTACCACTTCTTCATAGGCCTTGAAGGCCTCTTCGTCATTCCCGAGCTCCTCGTGGCAGCGGCCGATATAAAACTGCGCCTCTGCGGCTTCCGGGCTCTGCGGGTAACGGCGAGCGAGATTTTCCATCTCTTGAAGAGCGCGAGCATACTCTTTAGTCTCAAAAAGGGAAAGGGCCCAGGCAAGCTGCTCCTTCGGGGACGGTTTTACCATCCGTTTGGGCTGTGTCAAGGCGGGCCGTTTAGGCGACCAGACCCAGAACCCGTAAGAAGAGCCGGGAAGGAAAAACAAGAAAAGACCGATCCACAAGAACAAAAACAACTTGCGCATGGTGAGCTATTATGGCACATCACTAGGGGGATGTCAATGACGACACGACTTACGGAGCAAAGCGAGGTAAGTCGTTGTCGGAATTGATCCCGAGCCATAGATTCTCTGTTTGAAATGGCGAGGGATCTTTCAATGAGGACGCGGTCCTGCGAAGATCGGGATAGGTCTCCCCTCTAGATAGGGCGAGGCTAAGAGGAATAGTCCTACGCCTAAAGGGCAACCGTGTAGGGATAATCGCGATACATATCCTGGCGCATCACGGAAGAGGGACTCTGGACTACAAGATTCTGCTCCACGAAACTGGAAATCCGCTTCCGGGTTATATCTGAAATGTCCAGAAACTGGATACCCACATCATGCTGATAGCTGTAAGCAAGCTTCTGAACCCAGACAACCCGTCCCACCGCTTGAAGCGCTTCACTAGCCGGTTCGAGGAAGAATTCAATCTTTACTTTTGAGTTGACCGGCAGAAAGTCCCGCGAAAGGAGCCGGACTCCACCCCCTCCGAGGTCCTTTGTCAAGGAGTCCTGAGAATTGCTTTCCTCTCTTCCAAACCGGATGGGAACGTTGTGGCGAAGCCTAGGATGCTCTCTTCTCCCTAGCAACATTGTAACATTCTTCCTTTCCATCGTTTCACCTAACCCTTTCTCTCTAAAAGAGTTAAGTTAACTTCGTTCACACTTTAAAAAAGTCCGATGAAATAAAAAACCCTACTCTTCCCACTTGAAAGAATAGGGTTCCGCGGATTAAGGCAAATCCGCTTCAAGAATGGCCATCTATTTACCCCGTTAGAAAATTTCGTTCTCTAACGGGGTTGACTTGTCAAGGTAGCTCCCTGAGACCCCATCTCTTCAAATGGGGTTCCAGCTGTAACAAAGTATACCATAAAACAAGGAATTGTCAAGTTCTATTATTTACAGTTGAAAGTTAGATTTATTAGATAGCCAGTTTATTTCTTCACTTCCCTTTTATCACGCTTTTCTCTAAAAAATTATGCGGGTTGGTGTGCTTTCCAAAAAAAAATCGACCAAAGAAACACAAGAACTAACATTTGAATGAGCCAGCTGATCACGCAAACGGCAACCGCACGTCCGGTACTTTTATAATCGAGGGTCTGCTTCACCGCGACAACCATCGCAACAAGCATCCATACCGCCGCAATCAAAAACACGGTGCTTGCGATTGGCTGAATGATTCCCAACACACGAATGATTCCGGGGGAACTTGAAAAGCCGATGCTCCGCAGAAATTCTTCCAGATTCGTCTTCGTGTCGGGTTCCGCGAAAAGCTTTGTCCCGATGAAATAAATCAAATAAGCCCAAAAAACCCATCCGAACAAACTAACGACCGTCCCGAGAATAATGCCGAGGATCCCTCCGCGCGTGATGCTTCCGATGCCTGATGCTATGGCGGAGAGGATCACAACCAACACCGCCTGACCCATGGCGGTCCGATCCTTCCTGATTTCCTCATAGAGCTTCGGATCCAAGGTAACCGCGCGCATCATCCGATTCATGAAATCTGCCATTTCTTCCCTCCTTTCTAAATATAGGATTGGGTATCCATTATTCTATCGCTTTTCGGAATCGAATTCAAAATGTTTCCGTTCGTGCGTGCGCCAGGTGGAAATCTCAAACTGCTTGCCGTCTGAAATCATCCGGACAGCACCGGACCGGGACGTGAGATACGTGTGAAGACCTTTTTGCTTAAGAAGCGCTAGGGTTCTGGGCGACGGGAGGCGGAATACCCCTTCCCCGGCGCTGATGACAGCCACTTGGGGGGAAACGGCCTCCAAAAACGGCGCCATCACATTATCCATATCCCCTCCGTGGTGCGGCATCTTGAGGATGTCGGCATGAAGGTCCTGGCCCGATTCTAGCAGATGTGCAATGCCTTCCTCCTGCAAATCGGCCATGAACAAGATGCGGACAGTGCCGTGCGTCAGCCGCAGCACAACTCCGTTATTGTTGTCGTCCTTCCCAGTCCCCGCAAGAAAAGGCCTTGGGGGATGAAGGACCTCAAGGGTTACGCCCGGATATCCTTCAATCCGCTGTCCGCGGTAAAGCTCTTTTGACGGGACACCCAGCTTTCGAAGAAGCTCTTGATAGTCCCAAGCCGCGTTTCCATCCTCGGAAAAACCGCTCTCAAAAAAATAAGCGGGCCGCACCAGTTCGAGCATCGCCGGAATGCCGCCGGCGTGATCGCGATCCTGATGGGTCAGGAGAACGCCGTCCAGCCGGCGGATATTGTGTTTCCAAAGAAAGGGTGCGATGACCTGTCTCCCGATATCGGTATTTCCCCAGCGCACCCCCGCATCGATAAGAAGCGTTCTTTTCCCCGGAAATTCAAGAAGGGCGGCGTCCCCATGACCCACGTCCAGAAAAGTGACAACCGCCGCGGAATCCTGTTTGAAAAATTTTGCCCACACGACGCCGTTCATCACAACAAAGACGCAAAGTATTGCGACCCACCGAAAACATTTTCCTTTTGAGAAAAACAGAACAAGCATTCCATAATAAAAGAAGATGAACCAAATGCCCGGAATGGCCAGGCGGAAAGAGCCCCCCGGAATCCCGTCGAACCCTTTTGTCGCCACGATCAAAAGCGCAAGCAATACTCCCTCCAAATGCAAAAGGAGTTCCGACAAAATAGGAAGGATGGAACCCGCCAAAAGCCATAAAACACCGATGGCGACGACCGGGAAAAGGAGAGGGATCGCAAGACAATTCAAAAAACAGCTCACAGGACTCACAAGATAAAAATGATGCGAAACCACAGGCCATATCCCGAGCCAAGCCCCGCTCGAAATCACGAAAAGCTCCAACCCATGACGGCCCAGACGGTTCGGGATCGAAATCCGCTTCTTCGAAAAGGAAAAATTTTTCACCGCCCACAGGCCCTTGAATTTTTGATGGGTCACAAAAATGAAAAATACGGAAAGAAAAGAAAGCTGGAATCCGGGCTCTCCGAGAACCTGTGGGTTCTTGATCACGAGAATCAGATAGGCAAGCGACAAAATAGGAAGGGGGAGAATGTTCCTCCCTAACCGTGAACCCAATAAATAAAAAGAAATCATGACCGTTGCGCGGAGGATCGGCGGAGAGCCTCCCACCATTGCGGCGTAACCAGCGAGTGACAAAATGGTAAGAAACAACGAAGCCGCTGACGGGAGATAGAGCCGCTTCCACAAAAGCGCGAAGAAGACGGCGAGAATTCCGACATGAAGTCCGCTGATGCAAAGAAGGTGAACGGTCCCGGTCCTCGCAAAAAGGTCCCAAAGCCGCTGATTCATCGGGGTTCGATCCCCGAGTAAAATAGCTCCGAAGAGAGACCCTTCTTTTCCAGGAAGCGTTGTCCTGATCCTCTCCAGCGCGCGGCGCCTGAATGAAATCAGGGATCGCGCAAAAATTGCGGCGTCCTTTTTCTTCAACGAAATAAATCCATGGGAAGGATGGACCAAAAAAAGTCCCGCAAGACCGCGTCTTCTTAAGTAATTGGCGTAGTGAAATTGCCCCGGGTTTCCCGGTGTTTTTGGCTTCCGGAAAAATCCTTCCGCCATGACTTCTTCTCCATAGATTGGTGCGGGATGGCCCTCGGAAAGGACGCGGAGCTTCCCCGAAACAGTCCGCCATTCAGGGCCCTCTTTTCGCGCAAGGCATTTCAGGTCAAAAGAAAGTCTCCCATTTTCCAAAAGGGCCGGCTCCGTCTTCACGATCCCGATCACGCGGATAGGACGACTGCCTTTTTGAATCGTCTCGGAACTCCACTTCCTTTCATCGTCGGAAAATTTTGACGCGGCACTCCCCCCGTGGAGCATTCCGAGGAAAAACACAAGGAGAATCAGGAAGAAACTTGAAATCGGCGAGCGGATCAGACGGAGTCCGAGAAGACCAAGAACGGATGCGGGGAAAAACAAAATCCAGAACGGAAACCGGAAATGGAAGGAGACGAAAAGACCGAGGGTGAAAAGGAATGCGATAAAAGGTAATGTGAATTTATTCAAGAACGATGGATTCTTTTATCTCTTCATAGGTTTTGGCTCCGATTCCTTTGACGTTTAATAGATCTTCTTTTTGGTGAAAACCGTGTTCTTGACGATAGGCAATGATCCGCCGCGCAAGAGCCGGCCCGATCCGAGGCAGACGCACAAAGTCTCCCTCATCCCCCCTGGTTAGGGAAACAAGTTTTGAGGCTTCGAGGGCTTTTTCACTCTCGGCCGGATCCGGCACGACCTTGAGCGAAAAAGGAACGAACTGGTCGCGCGCATAGGAAAGGGCCATCCCCAAAAGCAGCGTCAGGCTGAGAACAAACAGGGTGAGTTTTTCCGAGCGCGAAAAATCTTTCATCCGGCTACCAGATTCACCAGTTTCTGGGGAACGATGATCCACTGTTTCACGGGTTTTCCGACCAGCCATTTTTGGACCGATGGGTCCTTGAGAATTTTTTCCTTGAGGCCCTCTTCGGAAATCGCCGACGGAACACGGACCCGCGAACGGACCTTGCCGTTCACCTGCACCACCACCATGACCTCTGCAACTTCCAATGCGGAAGGGTCGTATCGGGGCCAGCGGGAACGGAAGATGCTTTCCCGGTGCCCAAGGCAAGACCACATTTCTTCTGAAAGATGCGGAACAAAAGGGGCCAACATGACAACAAGTTTCTCGAACGTTTCCCGGAGAAGGACTTTCTCGCTTTCGCTGAGAGGTTTTTCGTCCTGTCCGAGATACCGGTAGATTTCATTCACAAGCTCCATCGTCGAGGCAATCGCGGTATTGAAACTGAAGGACCGTTCGATGTCTTCCGTCACTTTTTTGAGAGTCGCATGAAGTTTCCGGCGGACCGCCAACGCCTCCTCCCCCAAAACTTCCGTCGGGGCGGCCTTCTGCGTCAGAACACCGCGGGATGAAAGGAGCTTCAAAAGCCGCCAGAGTCTGTTCAAAAACCGGAATGCGCCCTCGACGCCGCGGTCGCTCCATTCGGCATCCTTTTCGGGCGGACCGATGAACAACGTATAAAGCCGCACCGTATCGGCGCCGTAGCGCGCGATGAGCTCATCGGGGCTGACGACATTACCCTTCGACTTGGACATCTTCACTCCGTCCTTGATAATCATCCCCTGCGTGAAGAGCCGTTCGAACGGCTCGTCAAATCCGACAGTGCCAAGATCGCAGAGGACCTTCACAATAAAGCGGGAATAAAGGAGGTGAAGAATGGCATGCTCCACGCCGCCGATATACTGGTCCACGGGAAGCCACCGGTTCACAATAGAAGGATCGAAGGGTTTGTCCGTATCTTTCGGCGAAAGGTAGCGGAGGAAATACCAACTGGAGTCGACAAAGGTATCCATCGTGTCAATTTCCCGCCGCCCTTCCCCCCGGCATTTGG
>JBDRBD010000216.1:0-2027 GCA_043823025.1 Candidatus Omnitrophota bacterium
ACCAAAAAATGGATAACAAAATTCTAAATTAGAATATCGAATGCAGGGAAATGCAGGACGAAATAAATCCAAAATCCGAAATTTGCCATGGAAACAGGTTTTGTTTGGAACATTGGCCTTTTGAATCCCGCCTTGGCGGGATTCGTGCTTGGAATTTGAAATTTTTCTCAACCCGTTTATTCGGACAACCTTCTTGTCAATTTGCGCATCATTTCATTTGCAAGCGCCTAAACCGCACAAGCAAGAAAAGTCTTTTAGGAAGGGAGGGGCGGAATATGAAAAAAGGGAGAGCCCTTTGGGTGATCGTGGCCTTGGTGATTCTGATGATTCACGGGATCCTTTTCTCCCCCAATGCGTCCGCAGCGGCCAAAAGATATCTTTCTTTGGGAACGGGAAACCCCGGTGGCACCTATTACTTTTTGGGGGCCGGCTTTGCGAGTATTTTCAATAAGCATGTGCCTGGAGTTCGGGTCATTGCCGAATCCACTGCGGCCGCTGAGGAAAACTTCAACCTCGTGGTGAGAAAAAAAATGGATTTAGCCATCACCAGCTGCAACGCGATTCGGGCGGCAGCCGATAAGAACACGGACTTCAGCAATATTCGCCTTCTGTCCATGGGGCACACCAGCGATCAACACTGGTTTGTGAGGAAGGAATCACCCGTTAAGGCCATTGCGGATTTTCGGGGGCGAAAGGTCTCGGTGGGCCAGCCCGGCAGTGGAACCCTGATCATGGCCAGGTGGGTTCTGGAAGCCTGTGGCCTTTCTTTTAATGATCTCAAACCGGCTTATCTTTCTTTTACCGAAAGCGTGACGGCGATAAAGGATGACACGGTGGATGTGGGGTTGATTGCCGCCGGCTACCCGGTGGCGAGCCTTCTGGATCTTTCGAGGCAGGTTCCTCTACGATTGATCCCCTATACCCAAAAGGAGTTGGAAGCGGTTTTTGTGAAAATCCCTTATTTGGTCAAGATCACCATCCCGGCGGGAACCTATACGGGCATTGCGACGGATACACCGACTCACGGGAGCCCAGCCTTTTTAAGCTGCCGCAGCGACCTCAGTGAGGATTTGGCTTATCAATTGATGAAGGTGCTCTACGAGCATTCGAAAGAGCGAGACGCCATTCATCCGCAAGCGAAGCAGTGGAGCCCGGAGAATATTTTTCGCGGCGCGGATTTTGTGACCCAGCATTTTCCGTTCCACCCAGGGGCAATGAAGTACCTGAAGGAAAAGGGTTTATGGAAGGGGAAGGGATGATGATCTCGTAAAAAGTCATAAAAGCCGTCACTCCTGCGGAAGCAGGAGTCCAGAACTATTTGAATTAACTGGATTCCCGCTCCCCGTTTTCACGGGGACAAGCTTCGCGGGAATGACGAAAAGGGGACCCAAAGGACTTTTTACGAGACCATCAAGGGATGATGATTGCAAAACGGTGATCGACAAAACAGGTTCATTTCCGCTTCGGCATAAAAATTTCCCGGAGGTGATGTTGGATGAACAATGCCACGGATATCGAGCAGAAACTGACGGCTGCGGAGGAAGCTGTAACCGCCCAGGAGGAGGAGAAGAGTACCCGCCGGAAACTTATGGGCCATGCCGGAAAGGCCATTGCGGTCATCGCGGTCTGTTTTTCCCTTTTTCAGGTCATCACCGGCTATTATCCCCTCATCGCGATGTACCAGAGGATCATTCACGTCATCTTCGGCTTTACCCTCATTTTCTTGATTTTCCCTTTTTCCGCCAAGCAGAGAAAAGATCGCCTGAGTTGGGATGGATATGTAATTGTGGGCCTCCTCCTCTACGTCAGCTATTATGTGGTGACTCACTTCATCACCCGGGCCGATCAGGTTGGCCTCGAACCCCCCCTGTATGAACTGATTCTCGGAGCGGTCCTCATCTTCTTAACCTTAGAGGCGAGCCGCCGGACGACGGGGTGGTCATTGGCCATCTTTTGTGTTGGTGCCCTCATCTATGCCATGTTCGGCGAGTGGCTTCCTGATGTCTTGGGGCATCCCAATTATTCCC
>JBDRBD010000217.1:0-3802 GCA_043823025.1 Candidatus Omnitrophota bacterium
GTGGTATACATTGACGGAATGAAGTCTGTAGCCGATGCTATCAGACTGATACTGTAATTGGTTTAGATGGCAAGCACGTGGCTAAATAAACATCGTTAAGACGCTTGCTCATTCGTGACCGATTTCCGCTAAAAGCGGACCCGAGGAATAGTGCTTGCGCCAAGGCCCCTTTGGCGTCACCGGGCTAAGCCTGAAGGAAAGTTTGTGGCCATCAACTGTGGCGGAATGACGGAGACACTGTTCGAAAGCGAAGTTTTCGGCTACGAAGCCGGGGCCTTCACCGGGGCCTTGAAACGGCGTATCGGCAAGATCGAACACGCCGGCGCCGGCACATTATTTCTCGATGAAATCGAGTCCATGCCCCTTTCCATGCAGAGCAAGTTGCTACGCACCCTGCAGGAGCGTCAATTCGAACGTCTGGGGTCCAATGACCTGATCCCGATGAACTGCCGCGTTAAAGGACGAAAAATGAGAAACCATAGCGTTATCGTCTTTATTTGCCATTGACACCGAGGGGCAAATTCCCCGCGCCTCTCGGCTGCCTTGCCGGTGTTTTGGTTCAGATCCCTCTCTTCCACCTTCTAGTGACCCCCACCCAGTGGGGAAGGAGATATTCGTCATGAAAAAAACGCATCAAATCGCTGTGCTCCCAGGAGATGGGATCGGGAAGGAAGTGATCTCGGAAGGGATCAAGTGCCTGAAGGCCCTTTCTGAAATCGCCGGAGATGTTCAATTCGAATTCCGGTCCTTTCCTTGGGGAAGTGAGTATTACCTGCAGAACGGAAAGATGATGCCTGAGGACGGGTTGGGCATTCTGAAGGATTTCGAGGCCATCTATCTTGGAGCGGTGGGCGACCCGAGAATTCCGGACCATATCACTCTCCACGGGCTTCTTCTGCCCATCAAGATGGGGTTTGACCTTTATGTGGGTCTCCGTCCCGTTTATCTTTTCGAAGGGGTTCAGTCCGCCTTGGCCCATGTCTCTCAAGGAGAGATTGATATCGTCGTTGTCCGCGAAAACACGGAAGGAGAATATTCCGATGTGGGCGGGTTTTTCGGTACCGAAGAGAACAGGCTCGCCGTTCAGGGCGGGATCTTTACCCAAAGGGGAATCAAGAGAATCATCTCCTTTGCCTTCGAATACGCCAAACAAAAAGGGAGAAAAAAGGTCACTTCCATCACCAAATCAAACGCACAGAGATACGGCATGGTCCTCTGGGACACCATCTTCAAACAGGTCTCGTCAGAATACCCTGACATCCAAAAGGAATCCAAACTGATCGATGCCGCCTGCATGGACTTGGTTCGCAACCCTCGAGGGTACGACGTCATCGTTGCCTCAAACCTCTTTGCAGACATTCTCTCCGACCTGACCGCCTCCGTAACAGGGGGAATGGGGTTGGCGGCCGGTGCCAGTTTCAACCCGGAGAACAAATCTCACCCCGGTCTCTTCGACCCGGTTCACGGATCGGCTCCGGATATCACGGGAAAAGGATTGGCCAATCCCCTTGCCTGCATCCTGACCGCAAAAATGATGTTGGATTACTTGGGAGAAGGGGAGGCTGCGGCACTTTGGTATCGCGCTGTTGAAAAAAACTTGTCCGAAAAAAAGGTCCGGACTCAGGATTTGGGCGGTTTTTCAAAGACAAGCGAAGTCGGCGATGACATCGTCAGAATCTTTCGATCCGATGCCTCCCCTTGAAAGAGGAAGGTGCCTGGCCGGAAGTAACGGCAATATGGGCAAGCCTGTTTTGAGATCCCGTATCGGTAGCCGGATTGTGCATCGCCGGTGGATCAGAGCATCAAGATATCGATTGACTGTCTCCTTAAAGCCAAATAATATACAGCGTGCTCACCAGAAGGACGCATGGCTCGCCCCCTGTTTTGCGCTGATTTGAAAGGACCCGTATCTGAGACGGGTGAATCTGCGGGCTTCCTTCGAAGGTGAGTTCCGCGCTAGTCGGAGAGAGGATGGAGATGAATGTAGAAAAGGTGATCAAGGGGAAAAGGGTCCTTATCGTTGAAGACGAACTCGACGTGATTGATGTTCTGATCGAGCTTCTCGATGTCTGCAAAATAGATGCAGCCTCCTCTTTCGGGGAAGGGAAAAAACTGCTTGAGGAGAACGATTACGATATCGCCATTCTGGATATCATGGGGGTGCGGGGCTTCGACCTTCTTGCGTTGGCCAATGCACGAAAGATCCCGGCCATGATGCTTACCGCTCACGGGCTTTCCGAGGGAAATCTTCAAAGATCCGTTAGAGAAGGCGCTGTCTACTATGCACCCAAGGAGGAGATGAAGAAAATAGCGACGTTCATGGCGGATGTCCTCGTATCAATCGCCAAGAACAAGAGCCCTTGGGAGAGGCTCCTTGATCGGCTGGGAGGATTCTACGACAGAAGATTCGGCGGCACCGACTGGAGAAAGAAGGAGCTGGAATTCGTCATAAAGAAAGGGGGGAGGTATATGTAGGGGGGTTGAACCCCCAGGATTTCCGGCAGGAGATTTGCCTAGTTCGTCAGTTCTCAAAATTAAAAGGCCTCTAAGCCTAAGGAGGTTACTGTATGAAACGTCTATGCATGGTATTGACCGTTCTCTCACTGTCATTTTTCCTCATGTCCGCAACCGCAGGAGCTCAAGAAAAGGCGGGTTGGCCCAAAGGGGTGACCATCGGCGCAGCACCTTTGGGAGGGACCTATTTCATCTGGGCCGGCGGGTTCGCCAAGCTGCTGAACGACAAGCTCGGGGTTCCAGCCAACGTCGAGTCCACCGGTGGGCCGGTGCACAACACCCAATTGCTTCAGTTGAAAAAGCTTGACTTCGGCATGGTGACCTCAGGACCGGTTTACGAGGGCTTCGTGGGGGACCCGGACGGCTGGTCCAAGGGTAAAAAACATCCCGACATACGGGTGATTTTCCCGATGTATACCACGTATTTTCAGATGTACTCTTTGTCGAAGACCAACATCAAGAGCATCTTGGATCTCAACGGGAAAAGCGTCGGTGTCGGACCGGTGGGAGGCACTCCGGCCACCTACTGGCCTAAGATTTTGGAAACAGCCGGTGTGAAACCCAAGCGGATCGTGAATGCCAGCTCCTCCGACTTGAACTCCCAGCTTAAAGACGGCATGCTGGATGCGAATGGCCAGTCCGTGGGCATTCCGTGGGTGACCATCACCGAGGTCCAAACGACCCACGACGTAAATGCTTACGGAGTGCCGGAGGACGTGGGCAAAAAAATCATCGCCAAGATACCGTCCTTTGCTTTCGGTGCCATTCCAAAAGGGACATACAAGAGCAATGCGGACCAGAATATCCCCACCCTTACCATGTGGAACTTCATGACGGTCCACAAGGATGCAACCGACGACTTCGTCTACAAGGTTGTTGAAGCCACTTTCGCCAACACGGATATTCTCATCGCGGCCCACAAGTCGGCCAAAGAAGTTAAGCCGGAAGCTATTGGGAACAGCCCCATCCCCCTGCACCCTGGTGCAGTGAGGTACTATAAGGAGAAAGGCATCCAGATCCCGGACAAGCTGATCGCCAAGTAACTTCCCGCATCCGGGATCCGAGAAGCAGGCAAGCCGGAAATGAGAGGCGGATGGGTCGTCCGCGAGTGTTTACCCAATCGCCGGTCGCCGCACCGGTGGGGAGAAGCAAAATGACCGAAACGACGCAAAAAATCACGGACATCGAAGTCGACATCAAGGAAGTCGAAAAAAAGCTTGAAGAGATGAAGATCAAAGATATCGAAATCTCCGCCGGCCGGAAATTCAAGCCCGGAGGAGTGATGTCC
>JBDRBD010000218.1:0-2501 GCA_043823025.1 Candidatus Omnitrophota bacterium
CTGCCGTTGAAGACGCAGGTGAAGTTGGATGAGTTGATCTTTTCGGTTGGTCGACCCTCTCCTTTGGCCGAATGGCCTCCATATTCTTTCTGAATTTGGCCCTTCCCTTCTGAAATCCGACTTGCCCTTAATGGATTCGAGATTCGCTCAAAAAAGTTAAGGATGTCCTACCAGACTGATATTGGGAAAGAGTTTTAACCAAATCCTTGCGAACCAATTCCTGTAAATTTGGTGGCTCCAGTACCTGAGCCTCTGGTCCAAAACTCAAAATCCATCTCTTTATCTCGTCAAGTCCAGCAACCCGAAAGCTCAACTCCAAACTTCCATCCCCATTCCTTTTAGCCTTTTGACTTTCATGCCAGGTCTTTTCTCCAACCCATCGCGCCCATTCTGGGGAAATCCTTACTTTCACGCTATAAAGCTCATCATGCATCACCTTGAAGCTGTGGCGCATGAAATCATCCAATCCTCTCACGCCAAGCCGCAAAAAACGCTAAGGACTGCCCGAATTCCCTTATTTCTTCTTTCCCGCCACGGCGCGTATTCCGGAGCATTCCGCTCTGAGCCTTTCCTATGTTCCTTTTGAAAGCGTATAACGTTTCCTGGGGTCGCGGGGGTCTGTTCCGATTTCAACGACCAGCCCTCGTTTCACAAGACCAATCATTCTTGTCCGAACAGCTCTCGGGGAACGATCGATCAGGTCTGCAATCTCCTTGGTCGAGAGATCCTTGCGCTCTCTTAGTGCGGTAAGAATGCGTATTTCAACTTGATCCGGAATAAATTCCTTTTGGGATTCACTGCACAGGGTGACCCGGAAGTGCATTCCGACTTCCTCAAATCGGGGTTCTTCCTGTCCGGCGTCAAGGCAGGCGCGGATCATCCGTTGAATACCACTTCCCCATTGCTCGATCAGGCCGAGTTCTCGGAAGACCCTTCCCATAACGCGATTACGGAGTTTCGAGACTCCCCGACGGATATCCTCTACCGTCAATCCGAAGGGCAAAAGGCCGGGGTTTTCGATTTCAATCCGGTCATCAAAGATCGAGATCCGGATAGGCGCCCCCTGCTGGGCATAATCGGCATGGACGACGGCGTTTATAATGGCCTCCCGAACGGCTGGCGGTGGAAAGAACCAGCGATCCACCCGGCGGACACCTTGCAGATCGGCCCGGCGTTCGTCATGCTTTTTCACAAAGGCAACCGCCTCTTCAATGGCGTAAGGCAACAATCCTGTCAGTTCGGTATGATCCTGAATGCGGCTGCGGTCTTTGCCAAAAAAACGCCCGGCCTGAATCCAGGCATCGGGAAAATGCCGGAGCCGATCTTTGCCGAAAAGCAAAATGCCGCCGATCGTGGGACAGGGCTTGCCATGGATGGTGGTAATGAGGCGCAAGGTTTCCAGGTCTCGGCGCTTGAGCCGCCGCACAGGTTCAAAGCACTCGGAAGCAGCTCTGAAGTCAACCGCTTCAGAGTTCAAGTCCGTCATCGGCAATTCGTCAAAGGGTTCGTTGCGGACCCATCGGCGCAATTCATCCACCATGTGTCGGTCTGCGACACGATTGGTCGAGCCCACACGGATGAAAACGCCCTTATCCGGCCCCAACTTGCGCAGGAAATATGGCCGATTGAATCCCGGGTGGATACGCAAAGAAAGGATGTATGTTTTGCGCCAAGGCAGGATCTCGATGTCTGGAACGACTTGGGGTGAAATACCGTCTGCGATCAGATTGGCCAGCCGCTCTTCCTCTTCCAGCGGGTGGGTAACGCCCCGAACCGCTCTCGTACCATCTTCCACACCGATCAACAGAACCCCTCCGGCCGTATTGGCAAACGCCGCCACCGTGCGCAAAACCTTGTCCGATGAGGATAAGTCCCTTTTGAATTCGAGTGTTTTACCCTCCGGTTGTTTAAGATACTGGATGATCTCCATGGTTCGGTTTCCTACTCTGAAGTCATCGCGGCAATGCCGCTTCCGAGTTTGCCTGTGTAGTCCGTGGAGTTCGGGGTCGGATCTTTCATTTTGACAATTTGGTCTCCACCCATGAGTCCCGGGTCTTAATTTTAAGGATAAAAAACACCTACAAAACCTTTCCTCACGCCAAGGCGCAAAGAACGCAAAGACGGTTCCACCGAAGATCCCATTATTATTTTATTAATCGAATACAGTGGGGTCAAAAGAATCTTAAGAGGGGGAAATAGCAGGCTAAAAATATCGCTTGGCGCTCTTTGCGTTTTGGTGTGACCTTTGATCTGGAGGGCTAACGGATCACCCCGCATTCTTATTCCCCGCTTTTAGGAAGGCCTGGGTTTAAAATCCAGGGAAAGGGTTGTAGGGAAATCCAGAATTTGTCGCATCATAGCAAAAACCCTTGACCAGGTCAAACCATTATGGTTTGGGGACAGGCACCGGTAATAATGCATCGGAGGGGACGTAGTTGAAAACTTGCACTTTTCCCCCTCCCCTGTTTCCGCCCTCCTCATCTTCTGCCATACGCCGCACG
>JBDRBD010000219.1:0-13100 GCA_043823025.1 Candidatus Omnitrophota bacterium
ACGGGGCGGCGGAGAAACTTGATCTTGTAACGCTGAACCAGCTGCTTCAAGATTCAGACGGCCAGCCCTCAGCGATTGCTAAGGATCCTTCGACATTGGCGCTCGTACGGGAACTTTTGGTCGCACAGAACAAAGGCAAAAGCCCCACGAGTTCTCCCATGATCCCTGCGGACGATCTCTATTTCCCCGGCATTATCCGTCAGGCGGATTCACTCGGGAAGTCACAGGCAGGGAAGCAAGTCGTTGTGGTGAGCGCTTCCCGGCTCTTGGATAACCGGTTGAAAGTGAATCCGGGGGCGCTCCGGAAACTCCTGGACGGCACGAAGGGCGTTTTGTACTTTGCCGAACCGCGCGGCAGGGATTTCGGGTTTTTAACACAGCATTATGGAGAAATGTTCGCAGAGATCGGAAGCCGGTTTGTTTCGTCCAGTTTGAAGGAACTGGACGGCGTGAAGTCCGCCGTGCTTCTCCTGGATGCCGAGGACCAGAAAAACTTCCAGGTGGGCGAAGAAAAGTTTCTCTCCCCGATCTCCCTTGGGAATGTTCAGGAAGCTTTTGTGGTGCCATTAAATGCGGAAACGGATATGATAAGAGAGGTTTCCCTCGGGATGAATCTTGCCGCGCAAGGGTCTTTGGGCCAACTTGAGTCACTTGACCCGACGACCCGGCTCTTGTTGGTTGAAGTAGCCCAGGGGTTCGGGAGGTCGGGCGAGCTGGTGATGACCGTTCAAAGCGAATTGGCTCAGGCGGTACAGACAGTGACCACTGTTTTGAAAGGATTATAATACCACTTTTATGATGAAACGTAACTATATCGCGAAAGTTACAAGCTGGGTCATTCTTCAGGCATTTCTCCTGACATCAACTCTGCCGGCATATGCCCTGAGTGAAGTCCGCGGCATTTCATCTCACCTGCGCACGCCTGCCGTCATGGGGACCAAGGATGGCGGAAACCAAATTCTGGATGACTTAAGAAACCCGACTCAGAATTTGGTTGGAAAAATTTCAGCCATTCTTTCCCAAGCAAGGCAGGGAGGTGCAACTTTACCAGAGCTGGTGAGTGCCCTGGAGGATTCCAAAGCAAGCGATCCCGACCTCTCAGGACTTTTTATCGATGAGTCGACCCGGCTTGAAAAGGGTGATGCGCTTGCATTCTATGTCAACGGTGAGCGCGTTATTCTGGGCGTTGATTCCCTCGGGCAAGTTTTCCCCGTCTCAAGGGGCGATTATGCGAAGGCCCTAGCCGACCAGACGGCAAAAGAGCTTGAAATTACCCACAAAGTTCCGATGCGGCTTTACCGTCAGAGCGTTGCCCTTGAGACGCTGGTCCCGACGCAGGACGAGGCAACTCAAGAAGGGGTGGATTTTTGGAAGGGAGAAGTTCCGAAAGGTGATCTTGAAGAAATTATCGTCGTAAAACCGGAGAATCGCGCCCGGTTTTACCTCATGCGCGGTCTTCACCGGGCCGTTGCCTTGGAGCAATCGGGGAAAACGTATGTGGATGCCTGGGTCATCGATTTCGGGATCAATCATCGTGAAAGCGCAAGCGCCTTTGCCCCGGCCGAGCGGGCAAATCGAGGAATCAAACCTCTGACGCTTTCCGACGTTGCCATTTTGCCAGCGGTAGCAATCGACGCAAGAAAAACCGCACAGGATGGCGGTGCCAAAGACCAACTCTCTCCCATCAAACTCACCTATTCACCCTGGGACCTCGGCGCCACGGAAGTGCCGTTCACCGGCGGCAAGGGTGCTAACCTGATCAAGATGTGGCGTAACGGCGATCCAGGGAAAATACACTGGGTTATCTCGCCGCTGGGCTACCGGCGCCATATTGAGGGGAACAGAGTGGAAGGCGGAAGGACTGTCAAGGCGGCGATCCGTGAACTCACGATGAATCTGGATACGTCCGTTGGAGAAAACCGCAGAAAGGCGGAGCGGACCATCGGCCGCTGGCTTATGAACGCGCCTCTTGCCCAGGACATCCAGGACACGATCGATCAGGCCTATTTTGACCTGACGCGGTTTGATGTCATGGTCCGGATGAAGGACCTGATCGCGTTTTTGGCAGATCAGGCACCCGAAAGAAAGGCAGGGATCGAAAGGTTATACCAATTCGCCGATAAGGCAAACCAGGAAGTTGCAGTGGGGAACTGGGGGAAGTGGGCTGCCACAACGCGCGAGAAACTTGAAGGGATCAGAAAAAATTTTAAAGTTTGGATAAAGGACGAAGCGGAGCTCCGGCGCGCCAATGAGTTTTTAGACGATATTCTCGCTGATCTGGATGAGGGGGTGCGCATTTTTGTCCGTTCAACCGGCGTCCTCGAAGACATGCCCTTTGCGGCCTTTCCGGGCCAGTATGAAACCTATGAGAACATCAAAGGGAGAAAGCAGGTCCGCGAGGCGGTGCTCCGGGACTGGGCCAGTAACTATACCGAGCGGGTGATTGACTATCGTGACCAGGAAATCCTGAAGATGCTGGCGCGCGATCCGGAGACAAAAAGGATTTGGGAGGATTTCAAAGCGCGCTTAGAGAGCGATGCCGAGACAGCGCATCTGGTGCGCTTTTTTGAATCCTTCCGCGAAGATGATAAAAGCACCAAGGAGTCGAACTACAGTTCCCTGCGCCTCTGGAACTGGTTTAGGCGCCAGAAAGACTGGGATGCAGGCAAGGTGTTGCTGGATAAACTGGAAGAATACCGGAACCTTTTCATCGATCCGGACAATGTGGAGATGGCGGTTGTCCTTCATAAGGCGGCTTATGGCACGGATCGGGACATCCCGCGGCACAAAAAAACGGCTGCGGCAAATGCCTTTGACGTGGATATCCCGACAGGATTTACGGGCTGGGTTTTTGGAACGGATGCGCTGGGTCGTCCTGTCCGGCGGGCCCGGATCAAGGTCATCGACTCCAATGACGGCTGGGGAGTTCCCCTGGTTCAGAATGATGTGACAGGGGATAATCATGCTTATCTTTGTTTCGATGACGAATTCGGTAAACGGCGGTATGTCCGGCTCGGCGTCCCGCTTCTAGGCGACAAAAAAATCTGGGCCGCCTCCATGGAAGATGCCCAGGCGCAGCTTGAAGAGGAAAGAAAAGCTGGTAACGGAGATTTGGCCGCCAGTATTGATCAGGCGATAACAGAAGCCCAGAAGAAGGGCCGGAAACTTGTCTACCTTCCTACCCCGCCGAAGGATCAGGATGAATTTGCGCTCACAGAAAGTGAACTGCTGGATCAGGTCAGGATGTCGGACCGCAGCAGCGATATTTATATCCTGCGGGATTTTCTGGAACACCTCACCCCCGAGCAGCGCGGCAAGCTTGCGGAAAAACTCAAGCAGGCAGGATTTGGCGAAGAAACCGTATTGCTCTTTCGGTCTTTCCAGGAAGATGTCTGGGCCTCCATTTCTCCGGACCAGAATCCCCTGCAGGGGCTTTGGCACTGGCTTTATACTAAGGCGGACAAGGAAACGCAGGAAGAGTATCTGCCCCATTTAAAGCTGGACGTGAAAGACACGGAAACTTCCTTGATCAGCGTATTAGGCAGGCGCAAACCGGTCATGATCCAGTCGCGCGACTTTGCCAAGACGACCGACCAGGACGATCCCTGGACACATCGGGACGAGCGGACGGTCATCGACGTCAAAGCGCTGGAACGCGAAGGATTTGACGTCAAAGTCCATCCGAATGGCTTTATCGAAGCCCGGCACCCGGACGGCCGGCAGCTTGTGCCAATCATCGGCGACCCGAACTCAGGAGGGATTGCCACGTCAATGGCGGATATCGGCTATGCGCGCGTCCTCCTCCGCGGCGAAGACGCTCCTTTACCGGAAGACCAAATCCAGTTAGGCCCCGAAGGGCAAAAGTGGGAGTTTCTTATTGGCAAAGAGACCGCCCCGCAGGATCTCCGCGGCATGGCGAAGTCGAAAGGTGTTGTCACCGAGGAGGGGACAAAGACCTCCCATGCGGCAATTGAATCGCAGGGGCTTCGGATTGCCACTGTCGTCGGCGTGCGAAATTTCATTGAAAAGGTGCGCGCCGAAGATCCTGAGCGGGCGGAGTGGCTTGAACTGCTACTTGGCACGGATGGGATTTATTTGTGCGTGGACGGGAACAACGGGTTTGTTTATCTTGCAGGAGATCCAGGCGATGTCTTGAGGGAAAAGGCGGATCGCCTGCGGGGCCAAGGCGAGAAAGGCCGTGCAGACCGGATAGAGTTTCTGCTGGCAAAATACGGCAGAGTAAAGCCGATCGTACCTCCCATTGAGCAGCTAAAGGTCAAACAAAGGATCAAACGGCTCCCGCGCCTGCGCCGGAAAGTCGGATTTATCATGTCCAATCTCATGGAGGGATGGCGCGCGACAAAGCTCGGGCTTTCTGAGCTTGTCGACGGAGTCGTTCTTTTCCGCGCCGAGTTCGGCTTTGGCTATGTAGGCGTTCATCCGCGCGCCGTGATCGCCCATGAGGCGCTGACGCTTCTGGAGGGAGAGGTAGAAGGCAACTTAACGCAGGCGGAACAAGAACGGCTTGATTTCCTGCGGAATGAATGGGGCGTAAGAGGCAAGAAGTTTTGGTCAAGGATTCAGAAGGATGTCGAAATCCTTAGGAAACATCCTGAGGTGATTAAAAAGATCGACCGGCGCATCCGGGGATTCAAACCCGACGGCTGGAAGCGTCATTCCGCAGTTAAGTTTTTCAAGGAAACCCACGGCGGCGTGGTGGGCTCCACGCGCGCCTCTTTCCCCTGGTGGCACAAATTCGTCTACCGGTTCGTGGACTTTAAGCTTCGCGAGATGAAAGCGCAGATCGGGGGAAATATTTTCCTGGAAGGGTTTGAAGAGGGCGCTTTGGCGGACTCGATGGTGGGCTTTCGCGGCCAGACCTACCTTCTCCATCCGGACAATCTCCCGACATACCTCCTTGAACTTGAAGTGCTGGCGGAACTCATGAAAAACGGCCTTCCGGTCGAACCGATGTTCGCGTTTGTCCGCTATCCGGGCCAGCTTGAAGAAAGCATGGAAATCGCCATGGAAGTCTTCCGGTACCATGGCGTCGTCCCGCGCGCCATTTACATGATGTCGGAGATCTGGTCCAATGTGTTTGAGGCAGAAGTATATGCCGATATCCTTAAAAGATATGCAGACCAGTACGGCTTTGAATGGGGATTTTCCTTCGGAACGAACGACTTGACCCAGGGGACCCTTCAGATGGGACGCGACATCCAGGGTTTTTATGCGATCCGGCTCGGGAAAAACGTTTCCGAGTATACCAAGAAAAGCCCCTTTGTATGGCAGGATAGTGAGGGGAATTATATCCTTTTGAGCTTTTCTGAAGCGCGGCCGGAGATCATCCGAAGCATTTATCATGTGAGCCGGATCACAAAGAAGCGCGGAGGGAAGCTCAAACTCTGCGGCGAAGCACTCAATAAACTTTCTGTTGATAATCCGGAGGCGGCCGCAAAGATCGGCGCCAATTTGGATACGGGCGGTGCCGGTGTTTTGAAATTCCAGGATGTGGTCGGCCGGACCTTTGCGCCGCTTGAGCTGAGATTGGGCTTCGTGGCTCCGGAGGTCCGCGCTGCAAATGAAGAAGCAAAGATTGCCGAAGGGCTTTCAACCCTCTCGCAGGGGGCCGCAGACCGCACCCTTGTAAAAGTGGAAAGCCCGGAGGATGTCTTAGAGGCGGACATCGGCGATTTTCTCCTTTTGGATACGAAGGCCATCGAGAGCGTTTCGGCGCTTTTGGGATCGGAGGATGAAAAAGATAAGGAGAAAAAACAGGAGATTACAGCCAAGATCGGTCTGGCAGGGGGGCTTTTGCTTGCGGGCGTAGAAGGTGAGCAGGATACCCGCAGGGTTTTTGCGCAAAAGCTGAAGAAGCCGGCGATTCTGGTCGGTCCGGAGTCTTACGGGGTTCTTTCCGAACAGCACCTTGAGATTGTCACGGCGGACTTCGGAAAAGGCGTCGTTTACAAAGGCCGCCTTCCTCTTGAGGAACGCGAGCAGGACGAGCCGGATATCATCGAGGAACTCTTGGCGCTTTCTGTGAGGAATAGAGACCTTAGTTTTCTCCCGGTCTCTCGGTTTAATTCGAGCCAAACCATTTTGGATCTCGGGGTCCACCCGCGCGTGATTTATGACGTCCTCGGGAATCTGGTAAGAGAGCAGTTCATCACATCGGGTGTCAGCGTGCCGATTCTTGGGATTCTCCGCCGGGCAGGATTGGCCACAGAAGAAGACATCAAAACCCCCGTTTCCGTGAACAGACTTCTTCAGCGCCTCTACCGCGAGCACAGAAAGGTCAGGAACATTGTGGGGCGCGTTTACGAGCAGCTCTTTTACGAGGAGTTTCTCGAGTTTGCAAAAAAGGCGAATGAACAGAATCAAACGGCGGTTTTTCAGATGGATAACCTCAAAGCCGGAGAATACCTGAGATTTCCCGATGCGAAAAAATATGAATCGGAAGAGACCAACCCCGCCTTAGGGATGAAGGGCGCACTCCGGTACATCAAGCCCGAGTACCAGCCTCTCCTCCGGGCGATGTTCCGCGCTGTCAAACGGGTTCAGGCGGAGGGGCATGATGTTGCGTTCCTCGTCACCGAGGCCAACGTCCCTGAATACACAGCCGAGGTCCGCAGAATCTATGAAGAAGAGATTCGGGGGAAGGACCTTCCGTTCGGATTGATGGTCATGACGCCGGGCCATTTGGTCAACATACAGGAGCACCTGGATGTCGGCCAGTATGACTTTGTGTATATGGATACGGAGGAGTTTCCCTATGACATCATGCTGGCGGATGCGGGCAACGAAGCGATCCGGAACCTGACGCCGAACGAGGTAGTGGAAAACTTTAACTTTAAGGCGACCCGGATGGTGCGCGCCGCCGTTTACAAGGCGAACCAACAGCAGGGCGCTAAGGCGGTTCAAATTGCCATTGGGGATGAGGCGCTCCATTCGGTGGCGGATGGGGGCGCGAAAGATTTCATGCTTTCGGAAAAAGCACTCGAAGTAGAAATACCTTCTGCGGACGGCACCGCGGAAGGAGACATGCTGGCAAGCACCCAAGACGGCGCAATGAAGCTGGGGCCCGTTCTCCGGGGCGCTGTTGGTCGTCTGGATGCTCTTTTGGGACCCCAATCGGATAAGGCAGGACTTGAAGCAGGGCTTCGCGCCGCCTTGGAAGAGATGCTTGGGGAAAGGGACGCCTTGGGACAGGAAATCGACCTTCCGGCGATTGTCGCGCAGGCCCGGGGGAATCCGGCCCGCGGTGAGTTTAGTTATATGCGACAAATTCTCTTCCGCCATCCGGAACTGGGATATGAAATCATTCTCAATGTTTTTGTGCGGGACAAAAGCTATCTGGGCGGTGATTATACACCCATTCACGGCCACGGAGACGGGGCGTATGCCTATTGCATCCTTGAAGGGGAAGGCAGGGAATATCAGTTTAAAGAAACGGAAGCTTCTTATCAGTTTGATGACGAAGGCCGCGGGGGCGGTGATGCGGAGCTGGTGTTAGAGGAAGAAAAAACACTCCGACAGGGGGATATTGCTGTGTTCCCCGGCGGCGATTCCCGAAAGCATGTCATCGGCAATTTCGGGGGAAGTCCCTACCTTGTGGAACTAGCCGTTTACCAGGAAGCCCCATCCGCGACGGGGATTATGACGTATGCCCCCAAAGACGGTTCTCTGGCGGATCTTGTAGCTCAGCAAATGCTAAGGCCCAATGTCCCAATCGAAGCCGCAGTACGGCTTGTCCGCCCCACCGCGAAAGGCGAATCGTCTACAGCCAGAGACGGCGACGCAAAAATTTCTTTTGGAGAAGCGGTAACGCTGATTGCAGACCAGATCTCGGATGAGACGCTCGATCTCTACACAGGGTCCAAGCCCCTGATCCAGGCCGTTTACGATGGGATTGATGCAGGGACGACGGATGAGACCGTCCGTCTCCTTTCAAGGGTCTTGGCGCGGGGGGCGCTTTATGAGGCAAGCCGCGGTAAGAAAAGCAGCACATCCGCGATGCCGTTTATGCGGGACCCTTATACACAAAGCAGCATTGATGCGGCCGGCCGGCTTGCAGGCAAAAAGGCGCTCGTCCTGGATGTTTCCCGGCTGTTGGATCCGCGGCTTGAGCGGCCGGATCTTGAAAGTTTTCTGAACAAAATGCGCGGCGTCCTTTTCTTCACCACGCCTTCGGATGAGGTAGAAGAAAATCTCCGGGACAAATACGGCGTCTACTACAACAATATTTCCAGGATGTTTGCGGAAAACAACACCACCGCAGTCTCGCAGGCCGAGTTTGTGGTGCGTCTTTCTGCATTTCCCCAGATTCAGGTTCTACGGTTAACAGAGAGGACCTTTGAAGTGCCGCTCGTCTCCGAAGCGGATGCGGCAAAGGAAATCCGCCTGGGCACAGCACTTCTGGAACAGTCTTCCCTGTTGGATGATTCGGCAAAGTTGGACATCGGGATGCAGATTCTCTTGGCAGAGGTGGCGGGACATGAGGACGCAGAAGCGCTTATCAGTTCTGTGCAGGAAAAGATGGAAGAGGCGCAGAGATTTGTCACGGAGGTACTGAAGGGATTGTAAATTTTTTCCCCGGCGGAGTTCCCCTCCTTAAAAATCCTTCCCGACGCACCAAAGTCCCCGCTTCGTTTCGGACCTTTCGCCACCGGGGCAAATTCGCCCTGTCGCACTTTTTATGTTATGATGATAGAGAAATCTTAGCGGCATCACCAAAAGGATAAACCATGTATCGAGTGACATTGATTCCGGGAGACGGCGTAGGCCCTTCGTTGGCAGAAGCGGCCCGGCGGTGCATCGATGCCACCGGAGTCCCGATTGAATGGGAGCTTCAAGAAGCCGGTTTGGATGTGATGGAAAAAGAAAAAACTCCCCTCCCGGAGCGGGTGATTGAATCGCTCCGGAAAAATAAGGTGGGGCTGAAAGCGCCCATTACGACGCCGGTAGGCACCGGATTCCGAAGCGTCAATGTGGCTCTGCGCAAAGCCCTTGACCTGTATGCGTGTCTCCGACCCTGTAAATCGTATGAGGGCGTAAGGAGCCCTTACCGGAATATTGATCTGGTGATTGTACGCGAGAACACCGAAGATCTTTATGCAGGGATTGAGTTTGAAAAAGGGAAGCCCGAGACGATGGAGTTGATCGAATGGCTTGCCAAGCACCACGGCCAGGTCCGGCCAGATTCCGGAATCAGCATCAAGCCGATCTCCGTCACCGGCACCGAACGCATTGTCCGGTTCGCCTTCGAGCACGCCCGGAAATACAAAAGAAGGAAAGTGACCTCAGTCCACAAGGCGAATATCCAGAAATTTTCCGACGGGCTTTTTCTGGAAGTGTCGCGGCAGGTCGCCAAACGGTATCCGGACATCGAATTCGAGGACCGCATCGTCGATAATATGTGCATGCAGCTTGTCCAGAAGCCGGAGCTTTATGATGTGTTGGTTCTCCCGAATCTCTACGGGGATATCGTTTCGGACCTCTGTGCGGGTCTTGTCGGCGGGCTCGGAGTGGCGCCGGGGGGCAATATCGGCGAAGGCGGAGCACTCTTTGAAGCAACCCACGGAAGCGCCCCTAAGTATAAGGGGCTTAACAAGGTGAACCCCACTGCACTCATCCTTTCGGGGGTATTGATGCTTCGGTATTTGGGCGAGGAAAAAGCCGCCGACCGGCTTGAGCAGGCCGTCTCCGACGTGATCCGCGAAGGAAAACAGGTGACGTATGATTTGAAGCCGAGCCGGGAAGATCCCAGTGCCGTCGGGACAACTCAGATGGCGGAGGCGATTATGAGGAGGGTAAGGAAATGACGCGCCCAAAAGTCAGCGTTATCGGCGCAGGGCAGGTGGGTGCTGCCGTAGCCCAGCGGATTATCGAGGAAAATCTTGCCGATGTCGTTTTGACCGATGTCGTCGAGGGACTGCCACAGGGCAAGGCCCTGGACCTCATGGAAGCCGCTCCTCTGAAGGGGCATGACGCCAAGATTTTCGGGACCAATGACTATGCCCACATCCGGGACTCCGCGATCGTGGTGGTCACCGCCGGAGTCCCCCGGAAGCCCGGCATGGACCGCATGGACCTCCTGAAAATCAATGCAAAAATCATCCAAGAGGTTTCGGGGAAAATCCGGGCCTATGCCCCCGAGGCCATCCTCATCATGGTGACCAACCCCCTCGATGTGATGACAGCGCTCGCCCACCGGACGTGTGGCTTCCCGAAAAAGCGCGTTTTGGGGATGGCCGGCGTTCTGGACAGCGCACGCTTCCGGTATTTCATCGCCGAAAAACTCAATGCCCGCTTGGGGGATGTAGAGGCGATGGTCCTCGGAGGACACGGAGATGATATGGTTCCGCTTCCGGAGTTCGCGACGGTGAAAGGCGTTTCGATCACAAATCTCCTGAAGCCGGAGGAAATCGAAACGCTGGTTGAGCGGACGCGCAAAGGCGGCGCGGAAATTGTTGCGCTCCTTAAACAAGGAAGCGCCTATTATGCGCCGGGGGCCTCGGCGGCTGAGATGGTTCGGAGCATTTTATGCGATGAAAAACGAGTGCTTCCTTGTTCGGCGCTCCTTGAAGGGGAATACGGGCTGAAAGAGGTTTTCTGCGGCGTTCCCTGCCGATTGGCCCGCGAGGGATTTTTGGAAATCGTCCAACTGCCTCTCACCGACGGGGAGAAGAAAGCCCTTTTTGCTTCTTGCGAGAGCGTCCGGAAAGGGCTGGAGGAGCTCTCCGCGATTCTTTCCTCATGAAACTCCACGAATATCAGGCTAAAAAGATCCTTGCCGAATATGGCGTGTCAGTCCCCCGAGGGGCAGTCGCGTCGACGCCTCTGGAGGCCGAAGTGCTTTATGAGCGTCTCGCCTTCCGGCGCTATGTGCTGAAAGCCCAGATTCATGCCGGAGGCCGCGGCAAGGCCGGCGGCATTCAAACGGCAGATTCCCGCCGCACCTTCAACGCAGCCGCACAGCAGCTATTAGGAAGGAATCTGGTGACCGCGCAGACCGGCCCGCAAGGGGTGTGTGTGCGGCGCATCCTCGTGGAGGAGGCAGTTTCGATCGCGAAGGAATATTATCTAGGGATTGTGATCGATCGCCGGCTCTCTCTTCCCGCGATGATTGCGAGCCCTGCCGGCGGGGTGGAAATCGAAACCCTTGTCAGAAAGGACCCCGAGGCAGTACATCAGGAGCCCTTTGATCCCGTCCAGGGCCTGAGTGCTTCCCAGTCCTCTGCCCTGATGCGCCATTTGAAACTCCCGGTTTCTTCGGAAAAATCCTTTCAAGAACTACTTTCGCATGCAGGCCGCTTGTTTCTCCAAAAGGACCTTTCGCTTTTGGAAATCAATCCGCTGGTTCTGACGCCGGAAAATCATGTTGTGGCGCTCGACTGCAAAATGGTCGCGGATGACAACGCCCTTTACCGCCATCCGGAGCTTGCGGCGATGTGGGATCGAGAAGCGGAAGACCTGAGGGAGCTTTTGGCGCGCGAGGCGGGGGTCAGCTATGTTACTTTGGAGGGGGATATCGGGTGTCTCGTCAACGGGGCAGGTCTTGCCATGGCGACGATGGACGTCATCGAACTCTACGGCGGGAGAGTTGCCAATTTTTTGGATGTCGGCGGGGGGGCCAACGTGGCCCAGGTCAGGGAAGCGTTCAAAATCCTTGTTTCCGACGAGAGGATCCGCGCTGTTTTGGTCAATATCTTTGGCGGCATCATGAAGTGCGATGTGATTGCCGAAGGAGTCCTCTCGGCAGTTAAAGAAGTTTCCTTTCAGGCACCGCTGGTGGTCCGGCTTGAGGGGACCCACGCGGCACTTGGGAAAAAGATTTTTGCGGCGTCGGGACTCCGGATCCTTTCTACCGACACGATGGACGATGCGGCCCAGAAAGCGGTGGATGCCGCGACGAAACACGAGTAATCCATGTCTATCCTTGTTGATAGAAATACAAAGGTTCTTGTGCAGGGGATTACCGGAAACGCGGGTCGTTTCCATACGCAAAGGATGCTGGAATACAAGACCCAAGTTGTCGGCGGCGTGACGCCGGGAAAAGGAGGGACGACATGCGAGGCCCTTCCTGTTTTTGACCGGGTTGAGGAAGCCGTCCGGGAGACCGGCGCCGATGCCTCTGTAATTTTTGTCCCGGCTCCCTGTTGCAGTGAGGCCATCCGCGAAGCGATGGAAGCCGGCATCCGTCTTTTGGTCTGCATTACGGAGGGGATCCCGACTCTGGACATGATTCGTCTCAAACCCGAGTTCAAAGCCCGGGGCGTTCGTTTCATTGGTCCCAATTGTCCCGGCATCATCACGCCCGAAGAATGCAAAATCGGAATCATGCCCGGCGAGATCCATCGGAAAGGGCCGGTCGGCGTTCTTTCCCGGAGCGGTACCTTGACCTACGAGGCCGTCTGGCAGCTGACCCGGCTGGGGCTGGGGCAGTCGACCTGTGTCGGGATCGGCGGTGATCCGGTCCTTGGAAGTGATTTTGTGGATTTTTTGGAGCTCTTCGCAAAGGATGATGAAACAGAAGCGCTGCTTTTGATCGGAGAAATCGGAGGCGGCTCAGAAGAAGAGGCGGCCCGTTATATTCGATCGCACATGGGGAAACCCGTGGCCTCTTTCATCGCCGGGAGGACAGCGCCCCCGGGGAGACGTATGGGCCATGCCGGCGCCATTATCTCCGGGTCCCAGGGGACGGCGGAGGAAAAGATCGCAGTCCTCCGTTCCAACGGCATTGTTGTTTCCGAAAGCCCCGGCCAAATCGGGGAAACTGTTCTGGAGATGCTGCGTCTTAAAAAGCAGTGAGTGCGTGTGTGCGTGAATGCGAGAATGAGTCACCCGCGACCGCTTTTCAGCCCTTGACACCGGCGGTATCATCGGGTATACTTGCGGTAGAGCCGATAAAGGCAAACCCGTCGAAAGGCGGGGACGCAAAGCTTCAGACCTACGTTCCGACCAAGGCAGGATGCCCCCTAGGCGTTAGGGCCGAGGGAAAAATGTGAAATTGGAAAAATGGCGGAATAGGGTAGCTGGGCTGCCGAAGCAAAACCAGGGCTGCTTCTAGAAACATCGGCTCTTTTTATTAGAGCGTC
>JBDRBD010000220.1:0-4959 GCA_043823025.1 Candidatus Omnitrophota bacterium
CCGAATGCCGCAAGTTGTTATGCGGCCTTCTCCGGAAAAAGGTGGGTTGGATACAATCAGTACCATCTTTTGTATTATTCGCCGAAAACAATCTTTGCGCCTCTCTGTCAGGCGAAGTTCGAGAAAATTCAGGTGCGCACCACGCATGCCAACCTTTTTTCAAAAGAGGGGTTATGGCGGCTGGGACTTTATCAGACGCTTGCAGCCTTTCGTGACAGGGTGCGACAACAAAAAGCCACTCAAAAAGAAGCGATTTCGGAAACAAAGACGCCATGGCGCATCGGCCCTATCGGAAAACTTGTCAATGCATTGCCCAATGCTTTCCTCAATCTATTGCGCTTAGGAGACCAGCTTTTGGTGATTGCCCGAAAAGGGAGTTTGGATGAAATCGGTTCCGCCTGAAAAAGTCAATCCCTCGACGCGCTCCGGTCTGCGGACCGGCGCTTGCTCGGGATTGACCCTGAGCGGCGCTTTATATCCCAGGCCCCAAGGGCGGGGTTTGTGCGCCGTCGAACGGGTCAAAAAAATTTTGGTGATGGCCTTCCAGGGAATAGGAAATATCCTGCTTCTGACGCCGGCGCTGGAGGCCTTTCATCAGAACTTCCCGGAGGCAAAATTGACCATGATCGTGGGGTCCTCGAAGACCCAAGAACTCCTGGAGGGGTGCCCTTATCTCGAACGTTCTATCGTTTATGAGACGGAGCGCTTCTGGGCGGGATCATTTTTCAGAAGACTTTCTTTTGTCCGGGACCTGAGGAAAGAACGCTTTGACATCACGTTCTGCACTTTTTTGGAGCCGGGTTTTAAAAGCAGTTTCTTGGCCTATCTGACGGGAGCACCCGTACGGGTCGGATACGATTTCCGCGGAAGAGGTTTTCTGTATACCCACCCATTGGAACTTATTCCCAACCGGCATGAAGTAGATCTGAATTTGGATTTGGTGCGGGCGCTGGGAGGAAAAGTTAAGGATCAGAGGCCTATTGTTTGGTTGCAGGAGGAGGAAAAACGCTGGGCTGAAGCTTTTTTAAAAGGGAAGGGAGTTGAACCTGGCGATTGTCTTGTGGGGTTTCATCCCGGTTCTTCCCCTTTGCACCACGAAAAACGGTGGGATCCCGATCACTTTGCAGCCCTTGCGGACCGCATGGTAGAAGCATGGAACGCGCGAATACTCATTGTGGGCGGGGAGGCAGAGGCGAAGCTGGCGAAGGAGATAGAGGAAAAAATGCGGCATCCTCTGCACGTAGCCATAGGGCAAACCCTCAAAGAGACCGCTGCGCTTCTCGGTCGCTGTCGTCTTTTTGTGAGTAATGATACAGGGCTTTCTCATTTGGCTGCGGCGGTCGGGATCCCCGTGATTTCCATTTTTGGACCAACCAATCCATGGAAAAGCCGGCCGGTGGGGGAATCCTGTGTGATTATCCGGAAGGATCTCTCCTGCGGTCCGTGTTATGAAACGTGGCATGGATTCAGGATTATCTGCACCAACCCAACTCCCTATCTCTGCATCAGAGGGATTATGGTGGATGAGGTTTTTCAGGAAGCGTCCCGGCAACTTGGGAAGGAGGTCCAGTCGCGGTGACAACTCTTGTGTCCGTTCCGTGTGACCTTTGCGGGCAGGATAAAATCATCCCCCTTTTCAAGGATGGAGGATTCCAATATGTCCGGTGTAGTGCTTGTGAGTTAATGTATCTCAATCCCCGTCCGACGGAGGAGATGCTGATGCGTTGGTACGAGCAGCACGGATCTACCTCCGAACCGTTTCAGCTCCAAGCGCGTCAGAAAAATTACTATCAGAGGTATATCGAAAACAAAGAAGGGTACCTGCAGGAAGGCGGGCGTTTCCTGCAGAGGATTCAGTCCGTCGAAATCGGCCGAGGACGTCTTCTCGACGTCGGATGCGCTGCCGGCTTTTATCTTTCTGTTTTTAAAAATGCGGGGTGGGAGGCCTGTGGACTTGAACTCTCGGAGTTTTTTGTGAACTACGCGCTTCAGACTCTTCACGTGAACGTTCAGAGGACAGGCGTGATCGATGCGGTCTTGCAGGATCAATTTTTTGATGCGGTCTTGGCCATTGACGTCTTGAGCCATTTCGCAAGCCCGCGCAAAGTCCTCGAAAAAATTTATCGGATTCTGAAGGAAGGCGGTGTGTTGCTCCTCCGGACGGGAAACAAAGGAGCTCTGCTCAGAAAAGAGGACGGAGAGCGATGGGGGGAAACCTGGGGCGCACCCGAGCATCTCTATCATTTTTCGGAAAAGACCTTGAAGCGGCTTTTAAAAGAGGTAGGATTCCGCATCCAGGTCTTTCAGACGTACGCCAATGTGGAAAACGTGATTTCGCCGGAGAGCCTCCATCTGCCAGAGGCCGTTTACCGGTTTCATAAGGTGCTTCGCCGGCCTTATCGGCTTCTCAAGGCCCTGCTGACTCGGACTGCGGGACGGTGGCTTCGGAATACAAACTTGAGCGGAACCATTTTTGTATTAGCAACGAAGGTAGCGGAGAAATAAGAGATGCCGGAAATTTCAGTGATTGTGTCGTCCTTCGACGGTTCCCGGGCCGGGAATGTCCCGAGGCTTCTTGAGGACGTTCGAAAACAGACCCTGCAGGACGCGGAATTGATCGTCGTCACCGGTGTGTCGCCGAATGGCAAAGCCCGGAATGAAGGGATTCGGAAGACCCGAGGGAAGTTTCTTATTTTTCTCGACGACGATGTGCGCCTCGGGCATAAAAAGGTTTTTGAAAATTTACTCAAGTTTCTGGAGACGGATGCAGCGGTTGGCATGACGGGAGGTTCGATACGCGTTCCAAAGGACGCGAATAACTTTATGCGGCGTTTGGGACAAGAGCTTCCCCGATGGCAGGTTCCGATTGCCGCGAGTCCAGAGGAAAGCGACGTGGTAACCACTGCCTGCTGCGCCGTTCCAAGGGCCGTTGTTGAGAAGACCGGGCTTTTCCATGAGGGTCTCCGACGGGGGGTTGACCCGGAATTTCGCGCTCGACTCAGGAAAGCAGGTTACAAAATCATCCTCGTTCCCGATACCTATTTTTTTCATCCGCTTCCGAATACTTTGAAAGCGCTTGCCGCCTTTTCTTACAAAAGGGGAGTCGCTGCCGCGTATGGTCAGCGGTATTACCCGAAGCTGCGTTTTGAAGTGCCGCCGGCGGGAAAGGACATTCGGTACGAAAGACGCTCTCTCCTTTTCCGTCTCCTCCGAAAAGGGGGGACGTTGTTGGCGTGCCTCCTGACGCTGAAATGGCTGCGGCTTTCGGACGAACTCTGTTACGGAATGGGTTTCTTTGTGTTCTATGCGCAAACGCTTTTCAAGGCGGAAAAACCGAATGACACAGAAACCGCTTAAGATTCTTTTCGTTGCCGATGTCCCTGTAAAAGACGCTTCCAGCGGTTCCCAGCGGATGCTTCAGGGGTATGTGCAGGAACTGGCCCGAAGGGGGCACCGCGTGACGGTGCTCACCCGCGGGGACTCGTTCCGGACCCGGGAAGAGATGTGGAACGGCATCCACATCGTCTATTTCGGCATCTGGCGCCTGAATGCCTTGACCTTTTTTCTGTCATCGATGATCAACAGTTTTCGCCATTTTGAGCGGTTGCATCGAAAAGAACCATTTGATCTGGTTCATTTCCAGCAGGAACTCTCTTCCTTGGGAGTTCTTTTATCCAGGAAAAGCCGTTCTATGCCGAAATGCTTCAGTTACTATTCCGCCTGGCATGCCGAATACGCTTCGCGGCATAGCTGCGACCGGAACGTCTCTTTTCTGAAGACAATCTGGCGGAAGCTGAATATTTTTCTGATGTGGAAGCTCAAATCGTATGCTATGTCGCGGTGCAACCGCATCACCGTGTTGAGCCAGTTTTCCAGGCAGGAAATCTATGTTTTTTACGGTGCGCTCCACGTCCCCATCCGCTGGATCCCCGGCGGCGTGGATATCGAACTGTTTCATCCTCCCGATGACAAAAAGGAACTTCGAAAAAAGTTAGGATGTCCGGAGGGAATCTGGCTTTTTCTCACCGTCCGGAATCTTGAACCGCGCATGGGTGTGGATGTTTTGATCGATGCAGTGAAAAAAGTCCGGGAGATTCGGAAAGATTTTCGGCTCTGGATCGGCGGTTCCGGGCCTGTGGAGCAAACACTCAAGGAAAAGGCAAAATCGCTTGGACTTTTGGATGTGATTACGTTTCTCGGGTACATCGGGCCTGAACTTGATCTGACGCAATATTATCAGGCCGCGGATGCTTTTATTCTTCCGACGCAGTATATGGAAGGTTTTGGGCTCGTGACCATTGAAGCATTGGCTTCGGGGGTCCCTGTTCTCGGGACGCCGGTAGGGGGAACCCAGGAAATCTTGGAAGGTTTGAATCCGACCCTTTTATTTGAGTCGCCAAGCGCAGAGGCCATGGCTGAGAAAATGATTGCGTGGATGGAAAGAGACCACTGTCTCCTGACCCCTGAGGCCTGCCGCGCGTACGTCCTGGAACATTACACATGGGAAAAGGTCGTAGACACACTCCTTGAGGTCTATCAGGAGATTCTGAAGACACCGTGAAACAGCCGCTTAAGACAAAAAGGCGTTTCAAAAAAATCATTTGTTCACTCGCAGAAGGTACCGGCTATCAGGCCTTCGCGGAACGGTATCTTCACCGGCGGCATCCTCTTCGAATACTCCTGTATCACAGCATTTCCGATACGTGGGAAGACGATCTGAACGTTCGGGTAGGAGATTTCGAGGAGCAGATGGCCTATTTGGCGGACCACTATCAGGTCCTCTCATTGCAGGAGGCCTTTCAGAAACTAACCTCCGGAGACGCCTTCCCCGAGAAAAGCATTGTCCTGACATTCGACGACGGATACAAAGACAATTTTCACCGCGCCTACCCGGTCCTTGAGAAATATCGGCTTCCTGCAACCATATTCCTTCTTTTGAGCTGGATCGGAACTGACAGG
>JBDRBD010000221.1:0-5280 GCA_043823025.1 Candidatus Omnitrophota bacterium
CAGTCCTCCCGGCACCCCCTCTATCGGAAGGTCGTCCGCCACTATGTGGAAGTGAAGGCTCATGACGAAAATGGAGTCGCCAAGGCCGGGGACAAGGTTCGTATTGCGGAAACGCGGCCTTTGTCAAAAGAGAAGCGCTGGCGGCTTCGAGAAGTGCTTGGATCCACAAAATGATTCGACTCAGAACTATTCTGGAAATTGCGGATAACACAGGCGCCAAGCGGGCCTCGTGCATCGGGGTGTTGAAGCGGAGCGGGAAGGCCACTGCCGAGGTGGGTGATGTTATCCGGGCGAACGTCAAGGAATCCATTCCTGAGGCCGTTGTGAAAAAGGGGCAGGTGGTCCGTGCAGTCATTGTCCGCACCAAGAATGCTATTTTCCGTCCGGACGGATCGGTTCTCCGGTTCGATACCAATGCCGCGGTGATTATCGATCCGCAGGGGGATCCCTTAGGAACCCGGATTTTTGGGCCGGTTGCGCGCGAGCTCCGTGAGAAAAAGTTCACAAAGATTGTTTCGTTGGCCCCGGAGGTTTTGTAATGAGCCTTTTGAAGAAAAGCGATATTGTGAGCGTGATTTCGGGGAAGGACCGCGGGAAAAAGGGAAAGATTATCAACGTCTTGCCCCGCCGGGGGACGATTTTGGTGCAAGGGATCAACATGGTGCGCAAACATGTCCGAAGGCGGAATGTTCAGGACCAGCAAGCAGGGATTGTCGGCATGGAAAAGCCCATCCAGCTCTCAAAAGTACAGTATTTCTGCGGTCGCTGCAACCGGTCCGTGCGTCTTGGCGTCAAAATTGCATCGGACGGGACTCATGTACGCATCTGCCGCCGGTGTAAAGAGGAAATTTAGAAATGGCCAGACTCCTTGAGCGATACCGAAAAGAAATCATACCGGCCATGATCCAGCGTTTCGGATACCGTAACGTCTTGGAAACGCCCCGGCTGAAGAAGGTGGTGATCAATGTGGGGTGCGGGGAAGGAGCACATGATCCGAAGGTTATTGAATCGGTCATGACGGAACTTGCCCAGATTACAGGACAGCGGCCGGTCGTCCGAAAAGCCAAAAAATCGATTTCGAATTTCAAAATTCGGGAGGGAAATGCGGTGGGATGCTGCGTGACGCTGCGCGGGAAAAGGATGTACGAATTTGTTGACCGCCTCGTCAATGTGACCCTTCCGCGGATTCGGGACTTTCGCGGAACTCCGGTAAATTCTTTCGACGACGGCGGTAATTATACGCTCGGCATCCGCGAGCAGACGATATTCCCAGAAATCGACATTGAGAAGACGGCATCCGTTTTTGGAATGAACGTGACATTGGTTGTTGACGCGAAGTCTCGAGAAGAGTCCCAAGAGCTCCTGCGGCTTTTGGGGATGCCCTTCCGGACATCTTAAGCCCAAGGAGGAGCAGTGGCCAAAAAAGCATTGATTGAAAAGTGCAATCGACCCCCGAAGTTCAAAGTGCGGGCCTACCATCGGTGCCGCAAATGCGGCCGCCCCAGGGGATACCTCCGACGGTTTGAACTATGCCGAATCTGTTTTCGCGAGCTGGCCTCCAAAGGAGAACTGTCTGGAGTTCGGAAAGCCAGCTGGTAAAAAAGGAGTTAACGATGAGTTTGACCGATCCCATTGCGGATATGCTCACTGTCATTCGGAACGCCAATATGCTTTTGAAGGAGACGGCCGAGGTACCCGCTTCCAATTTAAAGGAAGAGATTCTTAGAGTCCTAAAGGAAAAAGGGTATATTCAGAATTATAAAACCATCGACCAGAAGACACGGAAGCTTTTCCGCGTTTATCTCCGGCAGGAAGGTTCGAAAAAGTCTTCCATTACGGGATTGCGGCGGATTTCGAAGCCGGGCTTGCGAGTTTACGCGCCGAAAAATAGAATCCCCAAGGTCCTGGGCGGAATTGGCATGGCCATTCTTTCGACCTCAAAAGGGGTTTTAACCGATAAAGAGGCCCGCCAGCAGCAGATCGGCGGAGAAGTCCTCTGCTATGTATGGTGAAGCGCTATGTCACGGATTGGGAAAAAACCTGTACCTCTCGGCAGCACCCTAAAAGTAGAACAGAAGGACCGGATCGTCGTCGTCAAGGGTCCTAAGGGTGAACTATCGCTCCGCGTTCCGGATTCGATCGAGGTGAAAGAAGTCAATCAGGCCTTGGTGGTTGAAAGAAAGTCGGATGCCAAAAAGGACAAAGCACTGCACGGCACTATCCGCAGCCTTTTGGCCAACATGGTAAAGGGAGTCACCGAGGGCTTCAAGAAAGAGCTGGAAATTCAGGGCGTCGGATTCCGCGCCCAAACAAAGGAGAAAACACTGACGTTGCAGCTCGGTTTTTCCCATTTGATCAATTATGCAATTCCTGAGGGAATCACCATTCAAACGCCGACCCCCACTCAAATCATCGTCCAGGGAACCGACAAGATGAAGGTCGGGGAGGCGGCGAGTGAGATTCGCGCCTACTTCCCGCCGGAACCCTACAAAGGGAAAGGGGTCCGGTATGTGGGAGAAGTTGTTCGTCGCAAAGCCGGCAAAACTGTTGCGTGAGTGTGAGTGAAAATGGATCGAGAACAGAAAAGAGCCATTCGTCATCAGCGGGTCAGAAGAAGGGTCATCGGCACAACACAACGACCGAGGCTTTCGATACATCGGAGTCTGAAACATTTTTATGCCCAGCTGGTAGATGATATTGCGCAGAAGACGCTTTTCAGTTGTTCCACATTGGGCAAGCCATTTCGGGAAGGGGCCAAGGGGAAAAAAGGTGTGGAACTCACCTCGGAACTGGGAAGAATTTTTGCAACAGAGGTGAAATCGAAAGGCTGCAGTGAAGTTGTTTTTGACCGGGGTGGATATCCTTATCATGGCCAGGTGAAGGCTTTTGCCGAAGCCTGCCGGAAACACGGACTTGTTTTTTGATGATGGAGGGGAAGTTGGAAAAACCTCGAGAAGGCCAGCAGACATCCGAGTTTGTCGAAAAGCTCATCCGCCTGAACCGCGTGGCAAAAGTGGTCAAAGGCGGAAAACGTTTCTCATTCACCGCGCTGGTGGTCGTGGGGGACACCCGCGGGTCTGTGGGATGCGGTTACGGGAAAGCGAATGAAGTTTCGGAGGCCATCCGCAAAGGGATGCTTGCGGCGCGGAAAAATATGTTTAAAGTACCGATGAAGGGAACGACAATTCCCCATGAAATTATCGGTCACTTTGGCGCTGCAAGGGTTCTTTTGAAGCCTGCCAGCGAAGGGACGGGGGTGATTGCCGGCGGTGCGGTTCGCGCGATCTGCGACGCGGCCGGCATCAAGGACATCCTGACGAAGTCCCTCGGTTCCAATAACGTCATTAATGTGCTGAGGGCTACGGAAAGCGCACTCAAGCGATTCATCCTTCTTCCGCCTAAAGCGGCCGCTGCAGCGGATGCTGTGCGGGAAGCGGTTTCGGTGAAAGCGGAGGAGGGTCTCATTACCGAGAAGAACGGGACCGCAAAGCAGGAACTAGAGGAAAAAGGATAAGTCTCGATGAATCTCACTCAACTTTTTCCAGCTGAAGGGAGCACCCGTCGACCCAAGCGCGGGGGACGCGGGCGCGCCTCTGGGAGAGGGAAGACATCCGGGAGAGGGCAGAAAGGGCAAACGTCCCGTTCGGGACGCGGGCCCCGTCTTGGTTTGGAAGGCGGACAAATGCCTCTGATTCGAAGACTCCCCAAGCGCGGTTTCAACAACGCGTTCAAGCGGGCATTCCGGATTATTAATGTGGGCCAGCTGAACCGATTTCGAGAAGGGACGGCGGTTTCCCCCGAGACGCTTGAAGAAGCAGGTTTGATTCAGCGCAGGAAACTTCCTCTAAAGATTTTGGGGGGTGGGGATCTGAAGAAAGCGCTTCAGGTCTCAGCGCATCAATACAGCCAAAAGGCTCAAGAGGTCATTGAAAAGTTAGGCGGAAAAGCGCTTGTGATTGGAAAAGAAAATGCTGCAAGCATTCGTTAATATATTCAAAATTCCCGATCTGAAGAAAAAGATCATGGCGACTCTGGGCATTGTCGCCATCTATCGCATTGGGTGTTATGTCCCCACGCCAGGGATTGACGGGGGGAAACTTGCCCAGTTTTTTGAAGAACTTGCCAGAACCCAGGGCGGAACGCTCTTTGGCATCATGAATATGTTCAGCGGTGGAGCGGTGGAACGGCTAACCATCTTTGCGTTAGGGATTATGCCTTACATCTCCGCCTCCATCATCTTGCAGTTGTTGACGGCGGTGATCCCTTCACTCGAACGGCTTGCAAAAGAAGGAGAAATGGGGCACCGGAAGATCACTCAATACACCCGATACGGCACCGTGATTTTGGCTCTGATCCAATCTTTCTTCATCAGTCTCTGGATAGAAGATCCGGCGCGGTTTGGCGGTTTGCAGATTGTCCAGTTCCCCGGGTGGAAATTCCGGGCCTTGACGGTGCTGACGTTGACCAGCGGCACCGCCTTTATCATGTGGCTGGGCGAACAGATTACCGAACACGGAATTGGGAACGGGATGAGCCTTCTGATTACCATCGGAATCATTTCCAGAATTCCGGCAGCCGTGACACAGCTTTATTATCTATTGTCCCCTTTTGATCCGGCCCGGCAGCAGCTCAGCGGGTTCACGCTTATCCTGATGTCCGTCATGATGGTGGCGGTGATTGTCGCGGTGATTCTCATTACCCAGGCCGCGCGCACGATACCGGTCCAATACGCGAAGCGCATCATCGGCCGGAAAGTGTACGGAGGGCAGAACACTTACATCCCGCTCCGGATCAACCAGGCCGGCGTCATCCCGATTATTTTTGCACAGTCGATCATCTTGTTTCCGGCGACCATGGCGGGTTTGGTCCCGAACCCCGGCTTGCAGTCTTTTGTCCATCTTTTGATGCGTGGACAACTGCTTTACACGATTTTGTACAGCATCCTCATCATCTTCTTCAGTTTTTTCTATACGGCGATCACCATGAATCCGGTCGATATCGCCGACAACATGAAGAAATACGGAGGATTTGTCCCCGGCGTCCGGCCCGGAAAGCCCACGGCGGAATATTTTGATTACATCATCACGCGGATCACTTGGCCCGGAGCAATTTTTTTGGCAATCATCGCCATTTTTCCTGATTTTGTGGGCGCATCGCTCAAGATCCCTTATTTGGTGGCTAGTTTCTTCGGCGGGACCGGGCTTCGCATCATTGTGGGCGTCATGTTGGACACCATGAAGCAGGTGGAGTCCCACCTTCTGATGCGTCATTATGAAGGCT
>JBDRBD010000222.1:0-3434 GCA_043823025.1 Candidatus Omnitrophota bacterium
TCCGGGCTTTACCTCCGGATGTCCGATCGCCCCGAGATAAAGCGCGTCCATTGTCCGGAATTCTTTGAGGGCCGATTCCGGAAGGATTTCCTGGGTCTTCATATAGTGCTCCCCGCCGAAGGGATAATGCACAAGGTTCAGGGAAAAATTTTCAAGCGCCGCTACCGCCTTGAGAACCTTGAGCCCCTCATGAACTACCTCCGGTCCCGTTCCATCTCCCGGAATCACGCCGATCTTATAAGATTTCATTTCTGCGATCTCCTTTTCGCATACGCAAAAACATCACCCGCTTCAAGAATCTCCCGCACAGCACCCAACGGCCGGAGACGGTGGGTTTGGCTGCGGGTTTTATTGATGACTTTATTTTCGGAAAGAATAATTTCAAGTTCATCCCCTGTCTTCACTTCCTCCGCAAGGCCCGTCTCGCTTTCAAAAGGGACGAGGAGCGCGGCGTTGACGCTGTTCCGGAAAAAAATCCGGGCATAGTAGGAGGCGATGACCGCCCGGACGCCTGATGCCTTCAAAGCCCCCGGCGCCTGCGCGCGGGAAGAGCCACACCCGAAGTTGTCTCCGGCGACGATGACCGCATAAGGCGATTTTCCCGTCTTCGGGTCAACGAAGGGGGGATACGTATCCGGAACACCTTCCAGCGCATGGCGGGCCAGCTCATCCTTCTGCGACGGGTCCGTATGGCTCAGATTCAGATATTTGGCCGGGATAATCATGTCGGTATCGACATTGTCCCCCAACACATACGCTTTTCCTGTAATTCTATCTTCCATTTATGCAACCTTATCCACGAAACCCGATTTGGCGGCGCTTAGTCTTAGGCTCTGGTTTTAAGGTCACAATTTGTGACCTTAAAGATCGATGTTCGCCAGCATGACCTTCCTTCCGCGAATCTGAAAAATCCTATTTTCGATTTCCTTGACCGGAACCAATTCTCCCATTTCTGTTCTCCTCGGTGATGCATCTACCTTGGCTCCGATTTGGAACAAAATATCAAAGAACAAGTTATGGCAAAGGCAAAACCAAGCGGTTCGACGTTGACCCCGCCAGGGATTGCCGGAACGACTGTTCGGAAATGCGCCACACAAACGCGCCCATAAGGCCGTGGCGCATTTTCGTCACAGCGAGCGAGGGCGCGATATCCCGAGCGAGCGACAAGCGAAGGCAACCCTGGCGGGGTCGCGCCTCGCTTTCGAGTGGCGTTATGCCAAAAACTCACGCGGGTCGGTGATGTGACCCGTGACGGCCGAGGCCGCCCGCCTTCGCCAAAGTACTTTCGTCTTTGGCTTCGGCGAGGCTCGCCGTAGCGCTTATAAAAGTGCCACAGTGGACTCTCCACTCATAAGAACTCCCTGGGATCCGTGATGTACCCTGTCACAGCAGAGGCGGCGGCAGTATACGGTGAGGCCAGATACACCTGCGCTTTCTTCGACCCCATCCGGCCGATGAAATTCCGGTTTGTGGTAGAAATCACGACAGTATCGTCCGTTGCCCGCGCGACGGTGTCGTCCGGCCCGCCGAGGCAGGCCTGACATCCCGGCGGCATGGGCCCTTTGACGAGCGCTTCTTTAAAAATATCAGCCAGTGTTTTCCCGTCGAGCTTCTCCCGGTAAAGATCGTTATAAACTTCCATGGTCGCCGGAACCACAAAGGTCTCGATTTTCACTTTTTTCCCTTTGAGAATTCTCGCGGCCGCCTGAAAATCGGTCAGCTTCCCGCCGGTGCAGGAGCCGATGTAGGCGCGGTTGACGGCAACATCCTTCAGACGCCGCGCCGTTTCATAGTTGCCGGGCGAATGGGGTTTGGCCACACCTGGCTCGATTTCATCTGCCCGGAATTCATGAACTGAGGCATAGACAGCCCCCGGATCGCTCTTGAAGGCCTCGAATGGTTTGGACGTCCGTTTCCGGACATAGGAAAGGACATCTTCCGTCGGAGGGATGATGCCGTTTTTGGCGCCCGCTTCGATGACCATATTGCAGAGCGTCATCTTTTCCTCGACGTGGAGCCCCTCGATCCCCTCTCCGGTGAATTCCATCGCTTTGTAGGTCGCACCCCCGACTCCGATGGTCCCGATGATTTTCAGAATCAAATCTTTGGCCATCAGATACGGCGGAAGCTTTCCGTGAACGACAAACTTCATCGTCGGGGGAACCTTGACCCAGAGTTTTCCGGTTCCCAAAATGAGTGCTGCATCCGCATCGCCGATTCCTGTGGCAAAAGCACCAAAGGCCCCGGAGGTGCAGGTGTGCGAATCGGTCCCGAAGATGATTTCCCCGGGCCGGTTGTGCCCTTTCTTGGCGAGGACAATGTGGCAGACGCCGGCATAGTCTTCTCCCAGCGTCTCAAAGGTCCCGCGGAAATTCACCCCGACATCATAGAAATTCTGAATGCCCTGTTCTTTGACAAACTTCCGGACAAACGCGATCGCCTCTTTCGCCCTCGGGTCCTGCGTAAAGATAAAGTGGTCGGGAATCACGACGATTTTCTCCGGGTCCCAGACCTTGGCATCGGGGCCGAATTTCTCGTGAAAAATATTGATCGTCCCCGGCCCGCAGATATCGTGCGTCATGAGAATATCCGCTTCGACCCAGATATTCTCGCCGGGTCGGATCTCCCGTCTTTTGGCTCCCTTGGCCAATATTTTTTCAGTCAGTGTCATTTCCATCAGAAGCATCCATCGGCTTCGGGGTCCTGCCGCGACCTTTTCCCAAATTCGGCATCGGCCTTTGGCCTGCTGGCGAATTTGGGAGCCCTAGGTCGCGTCACCCCTCAGCAACACTCAATCACTTTGACTTTCTCGTTTTCCATTCATCGAAGGTGGCGAGTGGTGTGGTGAGACGCATGTGCGCAGACCGAGCGGGCATGGCGTCCCGAACGCCCGCCAAAAAGCTTTGGCGGGTCCGCCAACGTTCTGTGGCGGAAATAGTGAGGGACGAGCGAGGTCGAGCAACAAGCGCAGCAACGCACGCTGGGCGTTGCAAGCGGTGCGGCGAACCATACCACGAGCCACTTCTCCAAAGAACGAAATCTCAAGACGATTACCGAATCATACCCTCAATGGGACTCGAGGCAGAGGCATATTTTTTCCTCGGGATCCGCCCCGCCTCATAGGCAAGGCGCCCCGCCTCAATCGCCAGTTTCATGGCGCGCGCCATTTTCACCGGGTCCTTGGCGCCGGCAATCGCTGTATTCATCAGAACCCCGTCAGCCCCCAGTTCCATGGCAACGGAGGCATCCGAAGCCGTCCCGACTCCCGCATCCACAATCACGGGGACCGTGACCGCTTCCTTGAGGAGCTCGATAGCGAGCCGGTTTTGAATTCCCATTCCCGAACCGATCGGTGCGGCAAGCGGCATCACACACGCCGCCCCGGCATCCTGCAGTTTTCTGGCCATGATCGGGTCATCATTGGTATAAGGCAT
>JBDRBD010000223.1:0-3754 GCA_043823025.1 Candidatus Omnitrophota bacterium
TGCACTGCCTCACAGAGCAACTTGGGCGAGGCAGTTTTTTTGTAAGGATGAAGAAACCATTTAAAAAGTGTTGCCCGAAAGAAGGGTTGCTATGAAAAACCTAATCAGAAAACGAAACGGATTCACTATTGAAGAAATGCTGACGGCCGTCACGGTCATCACTTTAGTCGTTGTCCTCACGCTGCCGGTTGTTGTGAGGGTCATGACGAATATCAGAAATGAGACAATCCTCGTCACGCTCCGGGCCCTTTTGGAAGCCCAAAGAAGCTACCGGGATACCCAGACGCCTACGACGTACGCCAACGCTATCCAAACGCTTGTCAATGAAAATTACGTCGCGGACCCCACGCGATATGGTCTTACCTTCAGTGTGGCTTCCGCGACCGCGGACACTTTCACAATTGAGGTGCCGAAATATGGCGGCGGAGGATGCTTCTCCATCGACCAGAAAGGCGCCATCGCCTCCGGCACATGTTCGGGCGGCGTGGGTGGTGTCATCGGCGGCGGGGTCGAAGATGCGACCGCCGGAGGGTGTTTCCTCAAAGGAACCCCCGTTCTTATGGCAGACGGCCGGACCCTTCCGATTGAAAGGGTGAAGGCGGGGGATAACGTGACGGTCTTTGACCAAGCGACGGGCGGATTCAAACAGAGTGAGGTTAAGGAGCTTCTTGTGCATGATGCTGGAGAGCATAACGCTGACCGCTATCTCATCATCAACGGCTATCTCAGGGTTACCCCCAACCATCCGGTCTATTCGAATGGAAAGTGGGTCCACATCGGAGAATTGGGAGTAGGCGATGTCCTCCTGGGCCAGGATGGAAAACCGTTTCCGATCCGCTCCATTCAGGTGGTGATGGAGCACGTCAAAGTCTACAATTTCCATGAGGTCGACCGCTTCCATACCTATATTGCAGGAGGGGTTGTCGTCCATAACGGAGAGTGTGTAGGGAACGACTGCGGCGACGACGGGAACACCAAATAAATTATTCTCAGCATCTGAATTTTAACGGATTCTTTGCCGGAGCCGCTTCTTGCAACACGACTGAAAGTATGTTATGCTTTTTGTGTGTTGAACTTTTTTAAACGCCCCAGCGCCGGAATTGTTTTTTTGATTGCGCTGGGGATTCTTTTTTCCTTTGTCATTTCAGTGCGCCTTTCAACGCCCTTCCAGGCCCTCCACAACCGGATGCAGGATTTCTTCTTCCTGAACACCCTTTCTCTCAGAGAGAAGCCGCCGGAGCTCCGGGAAATCGTCCTGGTAAGTCTCGATGACGAGTCGTATACCAACATCAACCAAAGGTGGCCATGGGACCGGAAAATTTACGCGGAACTGGTGGACCAAATCTCCCTCCAAAAGCCGCGCCTCATCCTCCTGGACGTGACTTTTGTCGGAGAAAGCCAGCAGCCCGGAAGCGACGAACGCTTGGCTGCGTCCCTGCAAAAAGCCGGGAACGTTGTCACCCCCTATTACCTCGGAGATGAGGAGGAGCAGGTCTTGCCTTTGGAAACTCTCCGCCGGGCAAGTCTTGACGAGGGGTTTGTCAATAAACCCACGGACAGCGATTTCGCCGTCCGCCAGGCTTACGCCTACCGCCTGGGCCCCGATGAAAAAATTCTCGATTTCGCTTTTGAGCTGAAAGCGGCGTCGCGTCTTTTCGGCGGGAAACCTGTCTACACGGAAGAAAAATCCCGGATTGATTTCATCCAAGAAACTGAGCCGGATGTCCGGTTCCGGGGGGCAAAAGTCCCGATGCCGGTCCGGAGGGACGGGACGGTCTTCCTGAACTACCAGGCAAGGTCCAATGAGTTTGCCAGTATCCCGGTGTGGAAAGTGGTCCGGGGTGAAACTCCGCCGGACCTCTTCAAGGATAAAGTCGTTCTTTTCGGTATCACCAACCGCCTCATGCACGATATCCACAACACCCCCTTCGGCTCCATTCCCGGGGTCCTGATCGTGGCCAATTTTCTTCTCATGATCTTAAGCGGCGCCTACATCACCGAAGCCGGTCTCTGGTTCAATCTTTTCCTTCTTTTCCTGGTGGGGCTCCTCACCGCTTTTATGACCTACCGGCTCTCCCTCTGGCGCTCTTTCATGTTTGTTTTCTATGAAGTAGCGGCCCTTTTCGGAATCACCTTTTACCTCGCCGTCAAAAACATCCATTGGGACTTTCCTACCACCCTCTTCGGAGCCATCCTCTGCTATCTGGCCGTGACCTTCTATAAATACCTCTGCCTTCTTTTTGAAAATATCATCCTGAAGGAAGAGGCGATTACGGACGGCCTGACCCAGCTGTATGCCTACCGTTATTTTGAGCTGCGGCTCCGGAACGAGTTCGACCGGGCCCAGCGGTATCAGATTCCCCTTTCCCTGGTCTTCCTCGACATTGACCACTTCAAAAAGGTCAATGATACCTACGGCCATGAGGAAGGCAACCTGGTTCTCAAAACCGTGGCCCAGGTGCTCAAGAAAAATACAAGGCGGGTGGACCTGGTGGCCCGCTACGGCGGAGAAGAGTTCTGCGTCGTGCTCCCCCAGACCGACCTTGAAGGGGCTCAGCATTACGCCGAAACCCTCAGACAAGCCATTGCGGATACCCCTATTCCCCTGAACCCTAAAACAACCCTCCGCATCACCGTCAGCATGGGGGTCTCCTCCTATCCCCAATTCCCCCTCGCCTCCAGCGAAGAACTGGTTAAGCTCACCGACAGTGCGCTCTACCAGGCCAAGCAGAGCGGCCGAAACCGGGTCTGTGTGCCGAATCTTGAAAAGCAGCCGCAATGATGTTATGTTGGAATTGACCCCTCATGTATAAGCTCTTCAGACAACCCACTACAAAAAAAGCCGTCCTGATCGCATTCGCTGTCCTTTATGGCTACACCCTTGCGGTCCTTCCTCTGAACCCTTTTCAGCTCGTCCGATTAAAATTGAAGGATTTTCTGACGGACGCAGTCCTCTCCATCAAAAAACCGCCCCCTGAATTGAACGATCTGGCTCTGGTGGTATTGGATGACGCAACGTTCGTTACCGTCAATCAGCGGTGGCCTTGGGACCGGAAAATTTACGGGGATCTCATTGATAAACTTGCCGCCCAAAAGCCGAAGCTTATCGTGATGGACATGACGTTTGTGGGACAAAGTCCGGATCCGGAAAGCGACCGACGTATCGCCGAATCCCTTCGCCGCGCAGGAAATGTCCTGGTCGCCTACTACGTCGGAGAACTGGGAGAAGCGGCCTTGCCGCTTCCGACAATCGGTTCTTCAAGTCTCGGGGCCGGCTTCATCAACAAACCCGTTGACCTGGATTTCACGATCCGGAGGGTCAAGGCCTGCTACCGGAGTGTCGATGGGGCCTTTTTGGATTGGATTGATTATGCCTTGGAACTTCAAGCGGCGGCGTATTACTTTGGCGCAGCGCCTTCCCTTTCTGAAGTGGAAAATGTTGTAACCTTCAAAAAAGCGCGAAGGCGTTCCGGTGGCGGGACGCGGTGTCAACATTCCAATGCCTGTCAAAAAAGACGGCTCACTCCCGCTTAACTACCAAGTCCGCCCGAAGGACTTTCCGAGATATTCCATAGGGTCGGTTCTCTCAGACAAAATCCCGAGGGATGCCCTGAAGGACAAACTGGTGGTGGTAGGCCTCACCAACCGCCTCATGCACGATATCCACAACACCCCCTTCGGCTCCATTCCCGGGGTCCTGATCGTGGCCAATTTTCTTCTCATGATCTTAAGCGGCGCCTACATCACCGAAGCC
>JBDRBD010000224.1:0-8700 GCA_043823025.1 Candidatus Omnitrophota bacterium
ACCAACGAATGCGGCATGGTTCCTACGGGCTGCAGCCCGATCCGCGAAGCCCCCTTGACGGAAGAAACGCCGTCGCACCCCCCGAGATAAGCGCTCCGCTCCACCATGGGCGCCAGGACCGGATGAACGCGCCTGGAGCCAAAACTCATCACTACACGGTCCTCGGCGAGTTTTCGGAAACGGCTCGCTTTTGTCGCGATCCCGGAGGCCTGGCACAGAAGGCCCAAAAGGGCCGTTTCATACTCTATAAAGTCAAGGTAATCCCCCCCGATGACCATGACCGGCTCCCCGGCCCGGAAAAAAGTCCCTTCGGGCATTGCCCAGACAGTAACCGGAAGGCGCCGAAGCAGCGCAAGGGCCTCTTCAAGCCCGGCCAAGACTCCGTAGCCCCAGTTCTGGGGAAATTTCTTGACCGTGAATTCGGCTTTGACGTGCCGGTGAATCTTCTTTTTCCGAAGGATCTCTTTGGCTCGGATAAAATAGACGTCAGTGACCTTGCCCTGGAGGATTTCTTGTTCTTTGGCCAGATGGAGCATCGAGTCCCCCGCTAATTCACCCGAACCCGGATCACCTGAAGCTGCTGTTGGATGGCATCAAGCTGGCCCATCATCTTTTCTTGGTTTTTCAAAATTTGCGCGATTTGTTTGGTCAGGTCTCCCTCATCAGCCCGGACGTTCATGTTGGCCTGAAGCCAGAAAAGGTGAATCAGAAACAGAACTCCCACCAGAATCCACAAAAAACGTCTTTTCATCTTAAGTCGCCTCCCATTCCATATGTTCTGACATGCCTTACGCCTACCCCGAACATGGTCTTATTATATCAGAAGACGAGGTTAAAGAGGAACCCCAGAAAGGTGGCGCGCAGAATGGTTTTCCGGCTCTCCCCTGCCAGAAAATAAGAAATGTGCTCCTTCGGCACATAATAATCGATGCACCCGCCCAGAAAAATCCCTAAGGCCGCCGCCCACCACACAACCCGCAGATAACGGACGAGCGCATGAAAAAGCTCGTGAAGCGCTGGGAAAAGAAAACTCACGAAGAGAAGGATTCCAAAAAGAGAGACACTGATAAAACTTCGCTTCGGGAGAGGGGGCTCCTCTTTGCCCGAGGCGCGTTCTGAAAAACTCTTGAGACAGCGCAGAGAACAGAAGAAATGGCGCTTACCCTTCCTCTCGAGGTGGAAGGGGCTTGTTTCCAAAACAGACATGCCGCAAACAGGGTCTTTTGGCATCACGCTAAAGCGAAAGTTTCGGGATCAGATCCCAAAGATACGTATCCAACGGTTTTTTGCGCGACCAGGTTTCGGCGAAAGGGGTCGTGCAGAGCTTCCCGTTGACTTCTCCCGCCATGACTCCCCGCTCCCCTTTCAGGAAAACGTCGACGGCAAAAGCGCCGAGCTTGGTGGCAAGGATCCGGTCCCGGGCTGTCGGCGCACCGCCGCGCTGGATATGCCCCAGCACCACGACCCGATATTCGAAATGACTCATTGTTTTCAGTTTCTCCGCTATTTCAAATGCCCCGCCTGCATCATCGCCTTCGGCCACCACAATGATGCTGCTCAGCTTCCCCCTTGCCTTCCATGCGCAAATACGCTCACAGACCTTCTGAATATCGGTGGTTACTTCCGGAACCAAAACTTCCTCCGCCCCTCCGGCAATCCCGACGTCCAGGGCGATAAAACCGCTGTGGCGTCCCATCACCTCCACCAAAAAAAACCGCTCATGGGCATCGGCCGTATCGCGAATCCGGTCAATCGCCTCAAGGGCCGTATTGACCGCCGTGTCATAACCAATGGTGAAATCAGTCCCGTAAAGGTCATTATCAATCGTCCCCGGAACGCCGATCACCCGGCCTCTCCACGCCTTCTCCAATTCCACAGCGCCACGAAACGTCCCATCCCCCCCGATGGCCACAAGCCCAGAAATGCCGCATTTCTCAAGAATCTCTTTTGCCTTCTGGATGCCCTGGGTCGTTTTGAATTCTTCGGAGCGGGCTGTTTTCAGAACCGTTCCGCCGCGCTGGATGATATTGGAGACGTCGCGAAGCCCCATCTCATAAAAAGCACCCTCCAAAAGGCCTTGATACCCCCGCTGAACCCCCCAAATGGAGAGCCCTTGAGCAATCCCTGTCCGCACAACGCTCCGGACCGCTGCATTCATCCCGGGCGCATCGCCGCCGCTAGTGAGAACAGCGAGTCTTTTTTGATCCGTGGCCAAGTCGCAATCCTCCCTTTCTCAAGCTACTTTTCCAAACCAGTCCCGGCGCACCATCCATTTCGCCAATTCCAAGACCGGCAGAATGGTCCCAGCTGCACTCAATACTGCCATCCAATCCGCCGGAGAGAGACCAAATGTGCTAAAGGGCTTATGCAAGAAAGGTGTGTAAACGACGACCATCAAAAGAGCCAACTCCCAAAGAATAGCGGCATTTAACCACTTATTGGAAAAGGGGTGTTGAACAATCGAATGGCGGTCGGAGCGGAAACTATAGGCCTTGAAAAATTCGATCAGAATCAACGAAACGAATGTCATCGTCATCGCCTCATGAAGCGTCCGGCCCGAGCGGAGCGCCCAGCCGAAGAGATACAAATTGATGCACGCTGACCAAGCGCCGCCCACCCCTATCAAAGTAACGACAGGTCGTGTAAAAATGCCGACCCCCGGGTCTCGGGGCCTCCGGCGCATCAAATCCGATTCCGGCGGATCCACCGCCAACGCCAGCGCCGGGAGACCGTCTGTGGCAAGATTCACGTAGAGGATCTGAACCGCAGTGAGCGGAAGTGGAAGTCCCAAAAAAGTCGCCCCTGCAATCAGCCCGATCTCGCCCATATTGGCTGAAAGGAGATACATGAGGTATTTTTTAACGTTGTCAAAGATCCCGCGCCCCTCTTCCACGGCAGCAACGATAGAAGCGAAGTTGTCGTCGGTCAGCGTCATGACTGCCGCTTCTCTGGTGACATCCGTTCCGGCAATCCCCATCGCCACGCCGATATCCGCTTTTTTGAGGGCAGGGGCATCGTTGATGCCGTCGCCTGTCATGGCCACAATGTGGCGTTTTCTCTGAAGCGCGGTGACCACACGCAATTTGTGGGAAGGTGAAACGCGCGCATAGACCTCGATGGTCTCCACTTCCCGTTCAAATTCAGCGTCGTCCATCTTCTCAAGTGCCTGACCGGTAACCACACGCCCCGTCTTGAGGATGCCGAGCTCGCGCGCAATCGCCTCCGCAGTAATCGGATGATCCCCCGTGATCATCACCGGCTTGATTCCTGCCTTCTGGCAGGTTGCGACGGCGGCTTTTGCCTCCGGCCGCGGCGGATCGATCATGCCGACAAGCCCCAGGAATGTCATCTCTTTTTCAGCGGTCTCAATGGAGGCGTCCGATTTTTGTGCGACCGCCAGGACGCGGAGGGCATCGCGCGCCATCTGTTGGGCCGCCTCGAGAATCCTCCTTTTCCCTTCTTCACTCAATGGCGCCTCGTCCTGCTCCACGAGATATCGCGTGCAGGATTCGAGGATGAACTCGGGCGCCCCCTTGGAATACGCAACTTTTCCGGAAGGAATCTCGTGGAGGGTAGTCATCCGCTTCGTCTCGGACATAAATGGAATTTCATTGACGCGCGGAGACTGTTTTTCCAGTTCGCTCTTCTTGAGCCCCGCTTTGGCTGCCGCCACCACTAACGCCCCTTCTGTCGGGTCCCCCCTTACGCCCCAGCGGCCTGATTTCTCCTCAATCATTTGCGCATCAGAAGAAAGGGTTGCCGCGCGCAGCAAAGCCACGAGCGAAGGAAAAGGCGTGATCACGGAGCCTTTGGATGAAAAATCTCCTCTGGGTTCGTAACCAGATCCGGAGAGTTCGATCATTTTATCCGAAACGAAAATCCGCCGCACCGTCATCTCATCCTTGGTGAGTGTGCCGGTTTTATCCGAGCAGATCACCGAGGTGCTCCCCAGCGCTTCAACGGCTGGAAGGCGGCGAATCAGCGCATGACGCTTGACCATCCGCTGGACCCCGATGGCCAGCGAAATCGTCACGACGGCCGGCAGGGCTTCGGGGACGGCGGCGACAGCCAGCGCAATACCAAAAATCAGCATTTCAAGGAGCGGTTGCCCGCGGAAAAACCCGAGAACAACAATCAACATCACGATGACAAATGCGGCGCGCGCCAGCACGGCCCCGACGCGGTCAAGATTTTCTTGGAGCGGGGTCTTCCCGGTTTCGATTGTTTGCAAAAGCTGCGCAATTTTTCCGAATTCGGTGCGGCTGCCGGTCGCAACCACCACGGCTCGGCCGCGGCCATATGTCACGGCAGTGCCGCCGTAAACCATGTTTTTCCGATCGCCCAGAGGCAATTCCTCACCGCTCAGGGGTGCGGTGTTCTTTTCAACGGGCACCGATTCGCCGGTCAGAGCCGATTCTTCGGCCTGGAGGTTCACGGCTTCAAGCAGGCGGCTGTCCGCTGCGATCTTGTCTCCGACCTTCAACAGAATGACATCCCCCGGCACAAGCTCGCGCGCAGGGACTTCGACTTCGTCTCCGTCTCGAAGGACCGTTGCCGTCGGCGCGGCCATCTTCCGAAGCGCCTCAATCGCCCGTTCTGCGCGGTATTCCTGCACGAACCCCAAGAACACCGCAAACAAGACGATCACCGCAATGGCAATCGCTTCAATGGCATGACCTAAAAAAACCGAAAGGGCCGCGGCAATAAGAAGAATGACGATCAGAATATTTTTGAACTGCTCGAGGAGAATGCGCCAGGGGGAAATGCGGCGGGCTTCCGGAAGTTCATTGGGGCCGTATTCCGAAAAACGCTTCGCGGCTTCCGAGGAGGAAAGGCCCCGCTTGAGATCGGTCCTCAGCTCCGCAATCGTCTCTGGGACGCTGAGGGTATGGGGCAATTTCATCTTGATTCCTTCCTGCGTGAGAAAAAGGCAGTTTTTGTTATTCATCGATCCTATCGCCGGCGCGTGGTTCGATCTGGACGCCTTTGGCGGCAAGTTCCTTGAAGGCGACGTCAAGGTCTTTCTCGCTTCCTTCTATCTCAAGGGTGATTTCTCCGACTGTCTCTGTTACCTTTGCCCTTCGGATATTCGGAATGAGGTTATATTTTTTGGCAAGGGTATCAATCACCGGTTCTTTGATGAGCTGCTGCGGGAAAATAAGCGTCACGATGCGTTTTGCCATGAAATGCCCCCCGCTTTCTGCGTCGATAGGGATGTGCGGCTTTCTCTTATTTTATCACAGAGTCCGCCGCAGTGGAACTCGGAGAAATAACCGCAAACGGCTCTTCCCGAACCTTGCCGCGCTCAATCCGGAAGGCCCTGACAATGGGCTCCTCCCCTTCCGCAAGCGACACAATCACGTAATGGGCCTCAGGATAATTGGCGAGACTGATGTCTGAAAACGATGGGCATGCCGCGGTCACCACGTGGGAATGATAGATCCCGAGCATTTTCTCGCCGCGCGCCCGCATTTTTTTTATCGCCTCAAGTTGCCCTTTCGGATCCATAAGATACCGCGTGGGGCTCTGTTCGGTATTGGCGATGCTGTAAAAAGTCGTGGCGACTTCCCCCGGCCCGGCCAAAAATCCGCACCCCTCGTTCGGGAGGCGCGCCTGGGCATCCCGGGTCATCTTATGAAACGCGTTTTGGGTTATCTGCAACATGAAACTACCCCCTGAACGGCACTCAAAGTCTACCACCTCTTCGTTGTTTCATCAATGGAGACACTTATGAAGAGATTGCAGAGATTAAAAAGAGATTACGGAGAAGTGGTTAGGATGGATTCAACAGAAGGCCGAATCTCGGGGAGAAGAGGGGTGGGGACTTGACGCATGCCGCCATCTTTTGCCTCTGCACCATGGCGAGCAATCTTTCCGTTGTTCTCCAAATAGATACTTCCTTCTGGCGTACTGGAAATCCGAACCCCTTTTTGTTTGAGAGTTGTAACGAATCGGGAAACAGTACCAATATTCACATAGCCCCCTGAGAAATAGACTTGTTCTGCGATATGTCTAAGGGAAACCGGTTCTCTTTGATGCCGGAGAAAGCGGTATAGCTGTTCCTCGTCGGGTTCGAGTTGTAAACCGGCCCCCTTTTCTGTCTGGATGGCCAATTTTTCTGCCTCTTCCAGAGCCGGGGAAAGTTTCCCCCCAAATTCACTTTCAAGAAATTGGGGCCAAAGGCTGCGGAGGGCTTCGCTCCTTTCCGCCCTTTCTCGAATCATCTGCGCCCCTTCCGGCACTAATGTAAGCCATGCGAGAACGCGGTTCGTCGCCTGGACCTTGAAATTCCTTGAATTGTAAACAATCATGATGTGCAGGGTTTTACTTAAAATCGGCTCTTCAAAACTTGCGACGAGTTCCTCCCCGGCTGTTGTTGCAAGGAATGCTTCCGTCCTTTCTTTAAGGAGATCGTGTCCGTAAAAAAGTGAGAGAAGAATCAATCTCTCTTGCCATGGACGTTCTCTGAGTATTTTTGCAATCTCCTTCGCGTCCTTCTGAGTGGGGGTTTTTTCTGGATTGAATTTGGTCCAGATGGCCTTCGCAGCTTTCGCTGCAAATTTTCCAAACCCCGCCTGATACGTCTTCCATCGCAGGGCCAACTGGACGTTATTTTCCTTCTCAATTTCATAAAGCATTTTCATTTCCTGACCAGACCGTTCTTTTTCGATGCCCGTAACCGTAAAATCCTCCCCTGCGACAATCCGACCTGTAATAAAACGTCTCCATCCTTCTAGTGTGTCAAAACCCCTTTTCACCTTGTGACGCGGCAAAAGTGTTATTCCAAGTTTTCGTTCTAACGCAAAGGCCGCCTGATAAAGAGGAACATCCTTATGTTTCCCCTTGCGCTCTTTGCTTTCCCTTTCAGGTTCGCCGCGTTGAAGGTCTTTAGGATAATTCGACCATCCTCTCTCCGCCCTCGCGGCTAATGCGGCCCTGACAACTCTCAACGCATTGGGATTATCCGGCGCCGGATAGCGCCTCCCTCCATCCTTCGCAAAGGAGTCCGGGGTGATGGTGCGCCCCGCGCCGTCTGGGGTGCCCTCAGGGGAAGTTGCAGTAAGTGGTTTTGTAAAAACAAACGCAGCGGTATTAGGGTCGTAGAGACTTATGTCTTCGGAACGTTCCAGGAAAAATGTAAACTCTTTAAAAGTGCCGTCAAGGCGAAAATGCCCTTGCACCATCTTCCATCCATTTTCAGTTCTAACCTTTAGTCGTTCGCAAAGCGCATCAATAATTGGCCGATTGAGCTCCCCTGCCTCTGTCGGGTATTGTATAATGACTTCACCGCCGGGCGCCATCCATCGTTCAATCTTATCGTACAGCTCGCTGGGGATTTCCTCTAAATACTTGCCGATATTTCCTCTCAGCCTTAATGTCCCAATACTTCCATCCTCAAAATCTATATCAAAGATGTCTTGTTGCCGTACTTCTAGCTGATCCGCCCCCAACATCTCCTTTGCCTTGTTCAAAAAGGCAACGACAAAAGGTGAGTGGTCTATGAAAATATAGCGGCGGCCTGTGGAGAGAGTCTTGAGGTATATAACGGGATTTGTCCCCGCCGCCAAGTCGACATAGGGCTTGTCATTCGCGCCGGGGTCTGGGTTCACATTGCCCGGGAGAACATTGCTAAATAGTCCTTGTTTTTCTACCGAGCTGACTTTTCTTATTGCAAGGGACTCCCCGAGTCTTTCCACAAACTCAACCGCCAGCGGATTTGAAAGAGCCGGCGAGGGAAGAAGCGCTTGATCTGCGAAAGCAAGGAGCGTTGCAAACTTACCCCCATTCTGGGGCAGAATAATCCTGGGATAACTTTTCTTTAACTCAGCAAGAACCCAATCCAGATCCCTTGTGTAAAGCATTCTGTTAAGAAACATGCCAAAAATTTCCTCGAAATCATACCCGGCGCCCTCGACTTGCTCTACAAACTCAGAATCAACTTCTCTATAAATCTCCGCGGCCCGCCTCCCCCCATCCTGGGCAAATTGCTCTGGGTTTGTTTCTTCCCCTGACGCCCTGGGAGCGCTTGGATTCCTTGCCCGCATCGCTTCTACAAGTCCAAAAAACTCCTCTACGATTTCCGGTGTGAATACGGGGTCTCTGGGAACTCCTGCATCCCTCACTTTGTCAAAATAAAGAGCTATCCACCGCCTCGCTTCTGCAAATCCCTTCTCTTCACTGCCATATTTTTCAGTAAGCCCCGTGATCAACCCAAACAACACGCCCGAAGCAATATGCTCGTCATAACCCCTTTCTGTAATGATCTGGCTTCTGTCCTTATCAAAATACCGGAGACTAAAAAGATACTCGATGAAATCAACAGGGTCTACCTCGTGCCGGGTCTTACGCCACGCATTCAGTTTCATGTTGAGGTTCTCTACGGAATCAATGCGGGCATGGGGCCCCTGGAGCGCCATCGCGGCGCGATCTACAGTAATATCCCCGTCTCGAATCCTTACATCGTCAATCATTCTCCTTCCTTCAATGTCATAGAAATGAACGAGAAGTTCTGTAATACCTGAAAGGATAGCCGGGAAATGTTCTTCGGAGACGCTCGCACCCAACATGAGTTGGTTATTTTCAAGACCAAAAACGCCTAATTCCGCGGCGGGCAATACACCGGCCTCTCTTCGCGAAACATAGGTTAACCCAAAATGACGGTCTACAAACTCGCTACTATAGGCATAAATATCCTGCCCC
>JBDRBD010000225.1:0-3357 GCA_043823025.1 Candidatus Omnitrophota bacterium
GATAAGGCGCAGCTTAAAGGAATACTCAAGCAGGGTTGCCAGAAAGCCAATGATCTTGCAAGTCAGACCATAAAAGAAGCAAAACAATTAATCGGTATGCCCTAGTGCGCTGTCAAATTAATTTTTAATAGGACAAAGCACAAAGCACAAAGCACAGAGCACAGAGCAATTGAGCAATCGAAAATAGAAAATAGACAAAATAAAAAAGCTCGATTGCGGTCTAATTTCTATTGTTCAAAAACTTATTTAACAGCGTAGTCGCATTATAACAAAACCCGGGTAGCCCGCGTATAAGATTCAGCGCTGGGAACGCTTCCGCGCTGTGGGCTTGAGGATCTTTTTCCGGAGACGGATATTTTGAGGGGTGACTTCGACCAATTCATCCGGGCCGATATACTCGATGGCCAGTTCAAGCGTCAGTTCTTTCGGAGGGGTGAGAATGATTGCCAAGTCAGAAGTGGATGAGCGGATATTGGTCAGTTTCTTGGTCTTCACGGGGCTGATATTGAGGTCTTCTCCTCTTGCGCTCTCCCCGATAATCATTCCCTGGTACACTTCCACCCCCGGCCCGATAAAAAGCCCTCCGCGGGCCTCGCAATTGTTGAGGCCGTAGGTCGAGGAAATCCCCGATTCGATGGCGACCAAAGAACCCCGCGGGGCCGTGTTGAACGTCTCCTCCTGCGCCGGTTTATACACGTCAAAAACATGATGGAGGATGGCGGTGCCGCGCGTTTTGGTCATGAGGGCCCCTTTCAGGCCAATGACACCGCGCGTTGAAACCTGGTACTCAAGGTGCAGCTCCCCGGTAGGGCTCTGGAGTATATTCTTCAGAATTCCCTTCCGCCGGCCGATTTCTTCAATCACCGCACCCTGATAGTCCTGAGGAACATCAACGGTCAGAAATTCGAAGGGCTCCGATGTGACGCCGTCTTTTTGATGCAGAATCACCTCCGGCTGGGAAACCTGAAGTTCATATCCTTCGCGCCGCATCGTCTCGATGAGAATGGCCAGATGCAGCTCCCCCCTCCCTGCCACAAGAAACGTGTCGGGGCTGTCCGTCTCGGAGACCCGGAGCGAGACGTTCGTCTCAAGCTCCCTGAAAAGCCGCTCCCGGAGCGCGCGGGAAGTGACAAATTTTCCTTCGCGGCCGGCAAAGGGGCTTGCGTTCACCGCAAACGTCATCTGCACGGTCGGTTCGTCGATGACCGAAGGTGCGAGAGGCCTCGGATTGTTCGGGTCGGTGATCGTATCGCCGATCCCGATGGCCTCGAACCCCGCGACCGCGATAATTTCACCCGCCTCCGCGCTTTCCACCTCCACGCGCTCAAGGCCCTGATAACTTAAGAGGCCCGTGATTTTGGAGACGGCCTCGCTCTTATCTTTCCGGACCAGGAGCGCTGTATCGCCTTTCCGGATGGAGCCCCCCGTAATTTTTCCGATTCCCATCGTCCCCTTGTAAAAATCGCCAAGGAGGGCCAGGATCAGGATTTGAAGCGGCTCATCCCGTTTGACGTCGGGGGGAGGGATTTTTTCAAGAATCGTATCGAGGAGCGGGAAAATAGTGTCTGAGGGCTTTTGAAGGTCCAGCGTCGCTGTTCCTTTCAGGGCATCGGTATAGACGACCGGAAAATCGAGCTGCCGGTCATCGGCCTCGAGTTCGCAGAAAAGGTCAAAGGTGCGGTTCACGACGTCGTGGGGATCGACATTCGGAAGGTCGATTTTATTGATGACGACAACCGCTTTGAGCCCGAGTTCGAGCGCTTTCCTCAGGACAAAACGGGTTTGAGGCATCGGCCCGTCTTTGACATCCACCAAAAGAAGCACCCCGTCGACCATCCGGAGGGTCCTTTCCACCTCGCCCCCGAAATCGGCGTGGCCGGGTGTGTCCACAATGTTGATCTTGATGCCCTGATAGAGGACGCTCGCATTCTTGGCGCGGATGGTAATGCCCCGCTCGCGCTCAAGATCGAGAGTATCCATAATCCGTTCGCCCATCTCCTCGATATTCCGGTGAACGCGGGTCTGGCGGAGGATCGCATCCACAAGGGTCGTCTTCCCATGGTCTACATGAGCGATGATGGCGATATTACGAATCGGATTTTGCTGGGTCATCAAAGGATCCGTTTAACGGTGATGGGGGCTGTAGCGCCGCCGGGGGCGATGGACACTCTTCCCTCCGGAGGGCGTTCGGGGGGCGTGGCTGAAGCGTTCGACAGGAATCTCGGGGTGCTGCGAGAGCGCGATGGAGGTCCGGATGAGTTTCTCGATACTGCGCACGTCGGTACCCTGCTCGGGGGTGGCAAAAGAAATGGCGTGGCCTTCCTGTCCCGCCCGAGCGGTGCGGCCTATCCGATGAACATAAATTTCAGGATCGTCCGGCAGGTCATAATTGACCACCAGCTCGATGCCGCTCACGTCGATCCCGCGCGCGGCGATATCGGTTGCCACAAGGATGCGGTATTTACCTGATTTGAAGCCGTTCAGCGCTTCCTTCCTCTGCCCCAGCGTCCGGTTCGAATGGATTTCCGCCGCGGCATGGCCGCTTTTCCTCAGAAACTGGGTTACTTTGCTGGCGCCCCGTTTTGTCCGGGAAAATAAAAGAACAGGGCCGTGATACTGCCTGAGCAGTTTTCCGAGCAGCGTTCCTTTGAGGTCTTTTTTCACCACGAATATTTCCTGGGAGACTTTCTCGGGAGCGGTGCCGGAGGGGGCAATTTCAGTATGCACCGGAAGGTGCATGTGAGCGGAGGCGATTTTCATGATCTCGGTAGGCATGGTCGCTGAAAAGAGCATGGTTTGCCGGTCCCTGGGGATCAGCTTGAGGATCCGTTCGATTTGCGGAGCGAACCCCATGTCCAGCATCCGGTCGGCCTCGTCGAGGACAAGGATGACCACATCGTCGAGACGGATGTGATGCTGGCCCACGTGGTCAATCAGCCGGCCGGGCGTTGCGAGGATAATACGGGGGTCTTTTCTCAAAGAAGAAACCTGCGGCCCGAGCGGTTCGCCGCCGATGAGCACCACCGTCCCCATCCCCAGAACGTGCGCAAACGGCGTCAGGGCTTCCCTCACCTGAATGGCGAGCTCGCGGGTAGGGACTAACACCAGCGCCCTCCCTCTCTTTTGCGCAAGATGCTGGATCATGGGGATGCCGAAGGCAAGCGTCTTGCCTGTCCCGGTCTGCGCGATGCCGATGATGTCCTTGCCTTCCATCGCGATGGGGATGGCTTTCCGCTGAATGGGAGTCGGCACGCTGAACTTCAACTTATCGATTGTGTCAAGAAGACTCGGCGCGATCCCGAGCCCGTAAAAACCGCTTTGCATGGCGTTTCTCCGTAAATGTCATATATGTTACCT
>JBDRBD010000226.1:0-2441 GCA_043823025.1 Candidatus Omnitrophota bacterium
CACCGGTTGAAGGACGAGCGGAATTTTCGGATCCACCCGCGCCATTTCATGAACGGCCCAATCGAAGTCCTCAAGGGAAGCGTCTCGGGTAATTACTATTTTAACAAATCGTTCGCAGCAGCGGCTGATTTCCAGAAATGAGCGGTGTTCTTCTCCAAAAAAACGGTCCTGCGTCACGCTCGGAAGTTTGATATCCATGGCAATGATATCCACCCAGGCAATGATTCTCGCCAGGGCGTCGGGACAGGTGCCGTTGGTATCGAGGTAGAGCAGGAACCCATCCGATTTGAGGCGCGGAAGAAGTTTTTCCAGGAAATCGGGATAGAGCAGCGGCTCACCGCCGGTGAGACTAACGGAGTGGTGGGGACCGCTGGCGGCTTCCAGGGCCAGCACGCGCTCCCGCACCGCCTCCGGGCTCAGGGTCTCATACGGCAGCAAGAAGGTCTTTGCCGCCTCATCACAATAAACGCAGTGCATGTTACAGCCGGAAAACCGGACGAAAATCTGTTTTTTGCCCCAATAAATCCCTTCCCCTTGAAAGGAAGAAAAAATTTCACTGATTTTTCCTTGGTCATCCATGACGGCTCGCCACCTTTTTCAAGAGGGGATCCTCGAAGCCCGTTTCCTGGAACCCCTTCGCACGAAAAAGACAACTGTCGCAGAACCCGCAGGGAAACTCCGCCCCTTCATAACAGGACCAGGTGTACTCGTACGGAACGCCCAGTTTCCGGCCTAAGCGGATAATCTCGGCTTTTGACTTGTTGACGAGAGGGGCTATGACCCTGATGGCTCCGCGTCCCGCCTTTGTTCCCTTCTCAATCACCCGATTGAAACTCGAAAAATAATCGGGACGGCAGTCAGGGGTATCCTGAAAAATCAACGGTATTCGCTCCGATGAAAATAACGGAAGCTCCGATCACCTCGGCCCATGAAACGGCAAAGCTCAAAAAAATGCTGTTCCGGGCGGGGACATAGGTCGCCGGGACCCCGCGGGACATCTCATGAAACGAGCGGTTTTTTGGGATGACTTCTCTTGCCTCCAACAAAGCGCTCCCCTTCCAGGGAAGCTTAAAGGAGACGCCCTCCCAGGGGCAGCGCGCGATTCTGGCCAGCTGGACCGAACAGTCCAATTCTTTCCGGTGGCGCTGTCCATAGTCAAAAGAAAGGCAGTAGCAGGAATATCCCTCCTCCTGCGCCCAGTAAAGGACCGTTGCGGAATCGAGCCCGCCGGAAAGCAGTATTACCGCTTTCTTAGGATGGGATATAGGCGGCACCGGCATCTTCTGTCTCCCAAACCGTAACGCACTCCACAGAAACTTCTTTTCCTTTCAAAGATGCTGAAAGGGCCTCATAAAGGCGCCGGGCAATATTTTCAACGGAAGGGTTTTTCCCTTTAAAATCAGGGAGCTCATTGAGAGAAGCGCGCTCCCATCGCGCGACAATTCCCCTCAGCGCCGGTCTCACCTCGAGAAAATCAATAACCATCCCGCAGGAGTCCAGCGCTTCCCGGCCCAAGTCTACCTCCACCTTGAAATGGTGCTTGTGGAGCGCTTCGCATTTTCCCTTTGAATCCTTCAGGCTGTGCACGGCATGAAAAGCGTCTTTGAGCGTAATGCGGTACATGGCATTGCCTCAGTCAAGCGGAGGAACACAAACTTTTTTGGCCGGCTGGAGGCGCTCCCCCAGGAAAACGCTTCCGACTTTCGCGAACCGCACGGGCTCATCGCTCACGAAATAGCGGCAGGACCGGCGGTATCCGTTGGGGGCGGCAAGATTTTCCCGGTCAAGCATCCTCTGAACATATTCCGCCGTCTCGCGCGAGGCATCGACCAGTGTCACTCCTTTCCCCATGACCTCCTGAATAACCCGGCGCAGAAGAGGATAGTGCGTGCACCCCAAAATCACGGTGTCCGCCCTGAATTTCTTCAACGGGAAAAGATATTTTTCCGCCACCCGGTAGACCAGGTCATCGCGAAGGTGCCCTTCTTCCACAAGCGGAACGAACAGGGGACAACATTGAGAAAAAACCTTTATGCGGGGATCCCGTTTCCTGATTTCCTTCACATACGATCCGCTCTGAACCGTGGCGCGGGTTCCGAGAACGACGATCCGGCCGGATCGTGTGGCGCGAAGCGCCGCTTCGGCGCCGGGTTGGATCACGCCGACCACGGGAAAATCCAAATCCCGCTTCAGCGCGGCGAGACTGAAGCTGGAGGCGGTATGACAGGCGACGACAATGAGCTTGACGCGGAATTGGAGAAGAAAGCGGGCAATCTCACGGGAAAAACGGGTCACCGTCTCCTTGGATTTTGTGCCGTAAGGAAGCCGGGCGGTATCGCCGAAATAGACAAGACTTTCTCCGGGGAGAAGCTTCTGGATTTCTTTCGCGACGCTGAGGCCGCCGATCCCGGAGTCGAAGATGCCGATGGGCCGATTTTTCG
>JBDRBD010000227.1:0-2327 GCA_043823025.1 Candidatus Omnitrophota bacterium
GACCCGTCCTCCTTAGAAAATAAAAACCGCCGACTGATTCTCTCATCAGATGGCGGCCCGACCACCTCACTACCTCCCCAAAAATGATCTGAGGACCCAATGTCAATTGTTAACACCTGAAACCATTATAACTCGTTCCGTTTAAAAAAGCAAATGGATATTGCTGCTTAACCTATCGAATAAAAAAGGCCCGATCCGCTCCCTGGACCAGGGCTCTACTATACGCTCTACGCTAAAAGTGGCGTGCTCTGCTTCGCTGAGCCGCTTGCGCGGTCAGCTTCGCAGCACCTATACCTACCCGCCAATTGCTTCGAAGCCCAAGAACGAAAGTTCTTGGGCGAAGAAGAATGGCGTGCCTGAGTGGATTCGAACCACCGACACCCAGCTCCGGAGGCTGGTGCTCTATCCAACTGAGCTACAGGCACGCGCTAGGGTCCAACACATAATGGAGAATCGAGACGGCCGCCAGGCAGGCCGTATCCACTTTCAGGATCCGTTTTCCAAGAGAAACAAGATCCCAATCGGCCTTCCTGGCTTCTTCCCGTTCCTTTTCAGACCACCCGCCTTCGGGGCCGACGCAAATAATGACCCGCCTTGCCGAAGTTTTCTGAAGTGCGACGGAAAGAGGACGGCCTTCAGGGGCCATAAAAAGCGCCAGATCATAATTCGGCGAAAGGCGCAGGACCTCCAAAAATGAAAAAAAATTCGAAATTTCAGGAAGCTTTGAAATGCCGCATTGTTTGGCCGCCTCGGCAGCAATCCGCCTGAAGCGGTCCAGTTTCTTTGCTTCCTCTTCCTTCCGCACCCTCGGGACGGTCCGCTCTGTCCGCATCGGGAGAATCGCCTCCGTACCCGCCTCCGTCATTTTTTCAATCACGTTTTCCATGCGGACTTTCTTCGGAAGCGCACACGCCACGCTAATCAACGCCTCCCGGCGGCTTTCCTCCATGCGCTTCTCAAGCGAAACAGCGACCTCCTTCGGGGTAATGGTCCGGATGATACCGGTATATTCATGCCCTTCCCCGTCAAAAAGGGTCAGGCGGTCTCCCGCTTCCAGCCGCATCACCCGCGAGGCATGGTGCGCTTCTTTACCCTGAAGGATGACCTCATCCCCGTGAATCTCGCGGGCAGGAAGATAAAAACGCTTTGTCACCGCTTTTTCTCCGAGAAGATTTCTGCCGTGAAAGCGTAAAGGTTGACTCCCTTTTCCTTCCAGGCGGTGACCGGAAGGGCCGCCTTCAGACAGGTATGCTCCAAAAACTCCTCCCGCGTCCAGCCGTATTCCGTTGCCACCTGCGGCAGGAGAAGCCCTGCGGCAAAGCCCTTTTCAATCAAAAGGCCGTCCCTCCCCACCTGAATTTCCTCAACGCGCTCCACGCGCCTTAATGGAGATAGGACGGAAACCTCGACCGAAATGGCCGGCAGTTCCTTCTCGTGCAGCGACGGGAATCGGGGATCCCGAAACGCCGCCTCGAGGGCCATCTGGGACACCGTCTGGATCAAGGGCTCTTTTGCCTCGATCCGCCCGATACATCCCCTCAGACTGCCCTCTTCGGTAAGGGTCACGAAAGCGCCCCGTTTTTCCAAAAGAGCAGGACTCTTTGTGTCCGGAGGCGAAAACGCTTTGCCTTTCAGATGACTTTCGATGGCGGAACGGGCCGCCTTCAGCAAAAACTCGCCTTCCCCCTGTGTCAACATCGCCCTCGAAGCCCCTGTCTATTATACCGCAATCCACCTTCCTTGAGTAGTCAGCGGTTTTTTGAACTGCCGGAGGGTTTTTGTGGGTGGTTGCTACTGTTTCGGGGTGTTTTGTTAGCATGGTGTTAGCATGGGATGAGGTTTCTTATTTAAACTGCTTCTTTACTTTGGGGCGGGTGAAAAACAAGGCATACATGAAGTTTAAAATGGGAGAGAACGGTGGAAGGCAGAAGCCAATTCCAAGTTCATGAAGGAAAGCATTACTACTAATAAAACCCGCACCTTTTCTTGGGCCTATTATATAGGCAACCACATAGGCACTAAAGAAGACGTATATAATTTTTGCAACAACCATAAACCCCTGAAACCTAACAAAAGATATTCTTACCCGCTCTCTAAATGCAAAAAGTCCTAGCGCGAATAAAATGTAGAGAAAGCCAAAAATCGAAGCAAAAATGATTAGGGGCTGATTCCATGTTGAACGAGCTAACCATTCTGAGAAAGAATAGGCTATGAAGATGACCTGTTGTGCAATGATGAAAAGGCTGGCCCCTCTGATTATTTTGAGCCATTTCTGATCCATCACTCATCTCCCCGCCCTATTCTACCACTCCCCTTCCTTAGAAGAG
>JBDRBD010000228.1:0-3325 GCA_043823025.1 Candidatus Omnitrophota bacterium
ACTGGGTGGAGCGGTATCCGATCGTCTCGATCGAAGACGGCCTTGCGGAAGACGACTGGGAGGGCTGGAAGCGCCTTACCGACCGGCTCGGCGAAAAGATTCAATTGGTGGGAGATGACCTCTTTGTCACCAATGTGGAGCGCCTGCGGGAAGGAATCCAACGAGGTATTGCCAATTCCATTTTGATTAAGGTAAATCAGATCGGGACCCTCACCGAGACGCTTGAGACTATTGCCCTCGCCAAGAAATCAGGATATACGACGGTGATTTCGCACCGGTCGGGGGAGACGGAAGATACGACGATTGCGCATCTTGCGGTCGCGACAAACGCAGGGCAGATTAAAACAGGGTCGCTTTGCCGGACCGACCGGATTGCCAAATACAACGAACTCTTGCGGATCGAAGAGGCCCTTGGGAAACGGGCAACTTACGGAGGGAAACTTTGGGGAAGAAGGGGCTTGTCTTCTGCCTCATGATCCTGACGGCCCTGGCGATTGTGTATCTGCCGGGACTTATTGAACTGCAGGAACTCCGCGCCACGCGCGACACCCTTCAGCAGGAAGTGAAACGGCTCCACGCCGAAAACGCTTCTCTTGCCAGAGAAAAAGAACTTCTCACCAAAGACCTCAGTTATGTGGAGCGGGTTGCGCGGCGCAAGATGGGCGTTGTCCGGAAGGGCGAAGTCCCCTACAAAGTCATCGTCGAAGAAATCACGCCTTAAAAGTACGTTCCAAACCCTTACCTCTAGGTATCAAGCATTGTTCGTCTCGGGGTCCTGCCACGACTTTTTCCCAAATTCGGCATCGCTTCGCTGCTGGCGAATTTGGGAGCCCTAAGTCGTGTCACCCCTCGACGAATCAAAAGCTGGCTTTTAAGATTTTCCGTCCTTCTTCTCCAGGAACGGACGGAGCAGGTCGATCGGAATCGGGAAAAGGGTCGTGGAATTCTTCTCGGTTGCGATGTCGGCCAGCGTCTGAAGATACCGCATCTGAAGGGCCATGGGATGATTCTCCATCATCTTGGCCGCTTCCACCAGTTTTGCAGCCGCCTGGAATTCGGCCTCGGCACCGATGATTTTGGACCGTTTCTCCCGTTCCGCCTCCGCCTGTTTGGCCATCGCCCGGCGCATCTCCTCAGGAAGGTCCACGTGCTTCACTTCCACCGAAGAGACCTTGATGCCCCAGGGGTCCGTGTGTTTGTCAATGATCTCCTTAAGTCTGGCGTTCAGTTTTTCCCGTTCGGAAAGAAGGTCATCCAATTCCGCCTGCCCCAGGATGCTCCGGAGGGTGGTTTGCGAAATTTGGGAGGTGGCGAAAAGGTAATCCTCGACTTCCGCGACCGCCTTATTCGGCTCCATCACGCGGAAATAAATCACCGCATTGACTTTGATGGAGACATTGTCTTTCGTGATGACATCCTGCGGGGGGACGTCGAGGACAACGGTCCGGAGCCCGATTTTGACGAGGCGCTGAATCGGATGAAACACCAGGATGATCCCCGGCCCTTTGGGCTTTGAGGAGAGGCGGCCCAAAGTAAAAATCACGCCCCGTTCATATTCCATGAGGACCTTGATGCAGCTGACTCCATACAGCGCCACAATCAGCAACATCCCGAGCGGTGAGAAAAGGAATGGCATTTTTTCCTCCTTCAGTGAGCACGTGACTTAGCGAGTTCGCAAGAACGAGCTAAGTCACTGTGTGAATTGAATCCCCCGTAGCCCATCTTTTTGTCTTCTTCGAAGATTCTTAGGGCGTAGGGGGATTAATGAGCACACAAACGACACCATCTTTCAAGCGCTGTAACTCCATCTCCTTTGAGTTGCTTCACTGTTTTTGCGAATTGATCCCGAGAAGCCGAGTTCTCCATAAGCGACGAGGGATCTTTCATCGCTCACTTCACCGGTTTTACCTGAAGGGTTAATCCTTCGAGAGAAACTACCTTCACTTTGGAGCCCTTTTTGATTGGCTCTTTTGACTCTGCCTGCCAAAGCTCGCCATGGATGAAAACGTCTCCTCGAGGGGAAATGTCCGTCTGGGCGACCCCGACAGATCCGACGAGTCCCTCTTTCCCGGTGGTGACGGGGTTGCGGTGGGCCCGGAAGGCAAGACCCACTAAAAAAGTCACGATGAGGGTCGTTGCGGCCACAATCGGGAAGAGGATGTGCAACGAAACCCGCATGAAGCTGTAGGGCGTGTCATAGAGCATCAGGGATCCCAGTGTGAGCGCCACCACACCCCCGAGCGTGAGGAGCCCATGGCTCATCACTTTCAGTTCGAAGACGAGGAGAAGAATCCCGAGTGCGATGAGAAAGACCGCGGCGTAATTGGTGGGGAGCGTCTGCATGGCGTAGAGCGAAAGGACTAGGCAAATTGCCCCGCCGATCCCGGGGAAGCCGACTCCGGGATGGGTAAACTCAAACAAAAGCCCGAGGAATCCGAAGAGCATGAGGAAGTAGGCGATATTCGGATGTCCAATCACAGCGAGAATTCTTTGCCGCGACGTCATCGAAACGATCAGGCACTCTGCATCCTTTGTGTTCAGAATTTTATTTCCCGAGGGGAGGACGATTTCTTTCCCGTGGATTTGACGGAAGAGATCCTCGAAGTTCGTTGCTACGATATTCACGACATTTTCTTTGAGGGCGTCTTCTTCCGTAATCGAGACACTTTCCGCAACGGCCTTTCTTGCCCAGGCTTCGTTACGGTGACGACTTTTCGCAATGGTTCCGATCCAGGCGAGGGTATCGTTCACGATTTTCTCAGAAAGGGGGTCTTTTTCCTCTTCGACGATTTCTTCTTTGAGTTCGTCGCCTTTTTTGGCCTCGTCCTGAAAGCGCCGGACGAGCCGCTTCAGCCGCCCGCCTTCACCGAGGGCGATGGGATGAGCGGCGCCGATATGTGTCGAGGGAGCCATCGCGGCGATGTGGGCTGCGTAGGTAATAAAAACACCCGCGGACCCGGCCCTGGCACCGGAAGGAGCGACGTAGACGACAACCGGCACATGGGCGTTCATGATCGCCTTGACAAGGATGTGGGTCGATTCCAGAAGCCCGCCGGGGGTGTCGAGCTGGATGACAAGGCATTCCGCGCGCGCTTCTTCCGCTTTTTGAATTGCCTGCAAGAGGTATTCCAGGGTCGCCGAATGGATGATCTGGTTATCGACCGTTGCGATATAGACTTTGGGGGATTGGGATAAAAGGATGCCGGGGAAAGAAAAAACCGCTAAAAAAATCCCGGAAAACAACATGAAAGAACAGCAGAACTTTTTCATCTTCATGGTGTTATGATACCACAGCACATTTTCGGGGTCAATCTTTCAGAAAACC
>JBDRBD010000229.1:0-2079 GCA_043823025.1 Candidatus Omnitrophota bacterium
TGTTTCCTTGATGATTATTCGTTGAGTTGCCCAAAGGAGTTTTGCTTTCATCTTAAACAAGCGATATGCTAAATCCTTTGGGTCTCTGTATCCCTTAGTGTCTTCCACAACGTCATTCCCTTCCTTGTCTCGGTAGGTAAAATCCGCTCGGAAAGTGCAAATCAACTGACCATCAATCGAGATCGGAAAGTTGACTTGCTTCTTTAAGTGGCTAATTTCCCCGGCTTTTTCCAAGAGCAAGAGTTCCTGATATCGCCCCGCTTCTTTTCCCGACGCGAACCAAATCGCATCAACTATGCATGGCTTGTTTTTGTATTTCCGTTGACTCCAGCCTCTCATCACATTCCCTTGTTCGGCTGCCGGATGTGGTTCAAGAGCAGCCGCCCGGTGATGTCCCGCTTTGCCGGGTGATGCCTTTTGTTCTCTTCGATAACCGGATCCCAGGTAAACGAGCAGATAACACAATGCAGGGAATCAACCCAGCCGCTTGGGGTGTAATATGTCTCTTTACACAACTTGTTTCTGCAACGTGGGCACATAGGATTCTCCTTTGTTTGCGCCCCGGACCTGGCTGAAACTCCCTCTCGCGCCTCGTCAATAGGGTGTTGCCACCCCGCGAAGCCACATCCCGAGGTATCGCATCAGCGCCGCAAGCCCAGGGCGCAAGGGTTATTCGTTCTCTTCGCCGGGCTGCCGCTCCCTGGCCGGAGAAAGGTCACATTCCTTGTTGTCGCATTGCGTCTGGCAATAAATAACCGCGACTTGCCGCCCGTGATGCTTTCCGTATTCCGGGCATTCAACCATTTCCTGCGGAGGCTTGTTTTTTGATTTTTTCTCCGCAATCTTCTGCTCCCGCTTGCGATCGGCTTCGGAGATCGCGGCGTCCGCGGCCGCATGGTTCTGGGCGGGAGGCGGTTCGGGCTGCGGGGGCTCCACAGGAGGATCGGGAATTTTTTGGCTTTGCTCGTATTCCTCGAACCCTTTCCAGAAGACATCGGAGTTCTCGGCCGCCTGAACTTTTACGTCCTCTTCGGTGCAGCGGTTGGCCCGGGCGAGAAGGGAGATAAACTCTTTCAGGTGCGCTTCCCCAACGGACGTCAAGGGCGGAAAGGTGGAATTGAACTTGTCAAGCGCTTCCTGGCGGCTGTTGTCGGTAACTTCTTCTTCAGGATCTTGCGCGGCCTCGATTAAGGTTTCATCGGTCGCACCGAAAAAGAGATCCACTTGTGATTTCCCAGCCAGCGCTCTCTCTTCAAGTTGCCGGGCATGGGAGAACTCCACCGACATGGGAGCCAGCTTCGAGTGCCGCTTGATCACGGTCTTCTTGGCCATTTCATCCCAGTCCGTCACCCAAGGCCCGTTATTCGCGCTCTTTGACCGCTTCCGAATGCGCTCAATGTCCGGCTTGCTCATGTAGTCGAAGGACCGCGACCCGTCTTTGTAATGAAAAACCACGTAGGCGCCTTTCGGCTCCCCCCTCTCCCCTTCCGCCGGGAAGTGGTCCAGGGTTTCCTCTAATCCGTACCGCAAGGTGAACTTATCCTTGGAGTAAACCACCTGAGAAGATACCGATTGAACCTCCCCGCTCCGTCTGGCCAGGGCGATATATCCCCGGTATCCCGGCATCAACTGGCATTCCATGACCCCCTTTTTGTTGTTATGAAAGGGGATCAAATATGCCTGGCCAAGGAACTGATCGGGCTCAAGGCCAAGCTGGGCCGCCGTCATTATGCAGGAAAGCAGACTTTCCTTCGTGCAGTTCATCAATCCGGGGGTGCGCAGGATCGCCGTCAGCGCAACCCTCAAAAGCCTGTCCGGGGTTAAATGCCGGGGCAGGGCCAGTTTTAGCTGTTCCTTTACCGAGTCCCTCATGAGGAAAGACCTCACATCTTCCGCCTTCGCCTTGACTAACGCTTTTTCCTCCGTCACTTTCTTCCCCTCCCTTTTAGTTGATGGCCCCCGGAGCCTTGCGGCCCGCCTACTCATCTCTCAAACCGGAGTTCCCGGAGACCGTGAGAGCAAGGCATGGACGAGGGCCGTGGTTTTAATAGGGGGTCAGGGCTTGCTTCGGCGCCTTCC
>JBDRBD010000230.1:0-5433 GCA_043823025.1 Candidatus Omnitrophota bacterium
AGGCACGCCGCGACACCGTTTCCAGTGATTTTCTTTTTCTTCTGGAAGAGAGGGCCCTGAAAACACTGGAGGATGTCCGGACCGTGCCGCAGATTCACAAACTCATGGGGGTGCCGTAACCATGGGATTCTTTGAAATCGGAGATATTGTCCAGCATTCAAAGCTGGAAACGGACAAGGTCATTGTCGGAGCCGGCCGGGACCGTTATCTTTGTGTGCATCCGGAGGATATCGGTTCGGACGGGAAAGTGCGCCCTCATGCCCGCGTGGCGCTCCATCGCGCCGTCCACCTGCAAAAAGTGGGGCATCACGACGGCGTCATCGAGATCAGTCTGCAGAACCTTTACCGCGATGAAGCGGTTTCCAAGCATGGTCTCCCGAGGCGCGGAAAAGTTCGGAAATTTTTCCTCGGCGCTCTCCTTGCCCTGGCCGCCTGCCTGCTTGTTCTGCTGTTGTTTACCGCTATCGAAATGGCGCGCGAGGGGATCGAGCAGTTCACGTTCAGAAAAATTGACAAGTTCAAGGTAAAACTGTACAAAGAGGTTCAGAAGAAAGCTAAAAAAATGAGCCCGCAGGAAATCGATGCCCTGAAAGAGAAGTATCGTGCGATGGCGCCTAAATAGGATGCATCCTTCGATGAAAAAAAACCGCTACCTCCGAGTCGATCAAAGGTCCCCCCGGCAGCTTCGGCCCATTCAGGTCAAGCGGCATTACCTCAAATATGCCGAGGGGTCCTGCCTCATCACCTGCGGCAACACAAAAGTCGTCTGCTCTGTTTCGATGGACGACAAAGTGCCTTCTTTTCTCAAGGACCGGGGAACGGGATGGATTACGGCGGAGTACGGAATGCTCCCCCGGTCCTGCAGTGAGCGGATCCAGCGCAATCGCCCCAGCGGCCGGACCTACGAGATTCAGCGCTTGATTGGGCGCAGCCTTCGCGCGGTGACGGACCTGAGTCGTCTCGGCGCAAGGACCCTTTTAGTGGACTGCGACGTCCTTCAGGGGGATGGAGGAACCCGGTGCGCCAGTATTACGGGGGGATTCATCGCCCTGGCGGATGCATTGGACCATTTGCGCAAAAAAGGGCTTCTCAAAGGAAAGCTCCCGCTCAAGGACGTTGTGACCGCTGTCAGCGTCGGTATGGTGAAGGGGAACATTCTCCTCGATTTAACCTATGAGGAAGATTCCCAGGCCGAAGTGGATATGAATGTCGTCATGACCGGAAAAGGCCAGCTGGTCGAGATCCAGGGCACCGCAGAAAAAGACCCTTTCAGTCAGACGGACCTTTTACGCATGCTGGACGCCGCACGAAAAGGGATTTCGGAACTGACCGGCCTCCAGCGTCAACTCCTTAAAGCCCTTCTGTGAAGGAACTCGTCGTCGCCACAAGAAATCCGCATAAAATGAGGGAGATCCGCACACTGTTCGGACACCCCCGGCGGTGGCAGCTCGTCTTTTTGGACCGCTATCCCGATGCCCCGCGCCTGGTGGAGACGGGGAAGACCTTTGACGACAACGCGGCGTTGAAGGCCTGTGCCATCGCCCGATACACGGGGAAAGCGGCGATTTCGGATGATTCCGGGATCGAAATCGAGGCCCTTGGGGGAAATCCGGGCGTCCGCTCGGCTCGTTTTGCGGGGGAAAACGCCACAGATGAAGCCAATAACGAAAAACTGCTCCGCCTCCTGAGAGACCTTCCGCTCCCTAAGCGAAAAGCCCGTTACCGCTGCAGCCTCGCCCTCGCCCTTCCCGGCAGAAAGCCGCGCCTTTTTCACGGGAGTCTCGCCGGGCGCATCGGATTTTCCTACAAAGGACGCTTCGGATTCGGATACGACCCTCTTTTTATCCTTCCCCGTTTCGGGAAGACGGTGGCCCAGCTCCCGCCCGCCGTGAAAAATAAAATCAGCCACCGCGCCCGCGCTTTCCAGCGCCTCAAGCGTTATTTGACGCAGCACCCTCTCTAAAGACCGCTTTTCAATTCCGGGATTATTCAAACAGTTTTTCGAGGAGGCCCTTCCCTGTTTCGCCTAGGAAGTTTTTCAGCCGGTTGAAGGGGAGGGGTGTGTAGTGGTATTTGGGTGTTTTCAGCGTTCCGGTGACGCGCACCTCTCCTGAGAGCATTCCCGTCTCATCAATCAGGATGTTTTTCAGGCGGGAAAGTTCGCCGCTGCGTACGAGGATGGCCGGATCCGTGAATTGCATCCAGATGTGAAAGTCGAGTGACTGGTCAAAGCCGAGGGTTCCCTGACCATAGAGAGAGGCGCGGTCCCCCTTCAGCGTGAGATTGTTTGTGCTGATGGTGTTGTTTTTGACGTTGAAATGGGCGTATCCCTCGTTGAAGACGAGCATCTCTTCCAGCCCAGGATAAATAGAAGCCACCAGGGGACGGAGAACCGGTGTCAGTTTCGAGAGAATGGCCAGTTCAAAAAGATTTCCCTCTTCCACCTTGACCCAGCCTCCCCCCGAAAAGGTTCCGGCGTCGGAAGCGCTTCCTTCCATCTGAAGCGCTCCGGAGAGAAGGCCGTGGGCCCCCGGCTGATCGGAGGAAAAATACTGGATCATCTGGATCAGCCCCGCGCCTGAAAGCTCTATGGCGAACTTGTACGGTTTGCCTTCGGAAAAACCGAAGGTCGCATCCCCGGACAGGCGCCCCCCGCAAAAATCCCCCGAAAACCGGGAAAGTGTCACCGTCTGCCAATGATAGAGATAGCGACTTTCAAGGTTTCGGAATTCCATTGTTTTGTATGTGAGAAGAGGCGAAGCAAGATCTCCCTGCAATGAAATCGTTTGCGGGTCCCTGGGAGTGCCTGAAAGGGCGAAAGCGGTCATCAGATCCCCCTTCAGGTCTTCCGTCGGAAATTCTTTCCCAAGGACGCCGAGCTTTGTCAGCTCTCCCAGAGGCCCCTCCCAGCGGCCCTTCAGGGTCACCGTCGGGTTTTCGTAATTCAAAACCTCGCCCTCAACGGTTAGAAAACTTTTGGGCGTCTGACGGGTGAACTTGAAAGGATAGAGGTCTTTACCGCGAAGCGTCACGTTTGAGGTAACTTGAAACGCCTCGGTCTTCAGCGTGAAGGACGCGCTCGGGTTTTGGCCCGGCCGGAACGTTCCGTTCAAGAAATAGGAATCTCCCTGGTAGAGTCCCGCGACGTCTTTTGCCGTGATGGTGTCGGCGTCAAAGGCAAGTTTCCCGTTGATGTTCCCCGCCGCCGAAGGAAGCAGGGGGATTTTCGCAGACGCTTCTTCAAGACGGATTGTCCCCGAGGTGTGTTCCTGCGAAAGTTTTTTCAAAGGCCCCCTGACGGCCAAATCCCACTCGCTTTTTCCGTCCAGTGAGACGCGTGCATTGGCGGGGAGGCTTTCAAAGACAGGAAGCGTTTCCAGTTTTTTGAGGGATTGGGTGAAATGGAGCCGGACATCCAGGGAGGGATTTTGAAAATCGGTCAAGGTCCCCTTCAGCTGGAAAGGCGCATTCTGGTATTGGCCCGTAAGTGCCGTTGTTTCCAGCAATGTTCCGGTAAAAGTCATCGGCCCGCGAAAGTGGAGGATCTCCTCGAAGAAGGGAAGTTTCCGGGCGGAAACATCTTTGATTTCGAGCGATCCCGAAAGGACGGGCGTTTCGGCTTTCCCCTGAATGCGGCAAGTCAGCTCGAGCGAACCCTCGATGGAAACGGGCTGAATCACGTTTTCTTTTCCGAGACTCCGCAGAAGCGTTTGGACATCGGTTTGGGCGCTGAGCGATAAATCCAGTTCCGGAGTCTTCAGTGACGTTACCTTGCCATGGAGCAGAATGGGAAGCTCACCGAGCGTTCCTTTGACTTGATTCAGGCGGAGTTCCTGATTCGTGAGCCCCAGCTCCCCCGAGGCGCCGGCCAAGGGTTTATCCAGAAATGGAAATTGGAAGTTCCCCTCACTGAAATTGGCGTTGACGTCATACGAAAGCGCCTCCTCGACGTCCGGTTGATAGGAGGCCCTTCCGGAAAGGCGGACATCCGCTTCGCCCTTAAGTCCTCCGGAAGCGAAGGCCGTGTTCCCCGAAAATGCAATTTTCCTGAACTTTATCGCCCCTTTCCCGTCGGCTTCCGCATCGAAAGAAAGGTCTCCGGAGAGTTTTTTCAGGAAAGGCAGGCGCTCGGCGTAGGGCGACAGGTCCGTGAGGGAAAACTTTGTCATGTTGCTTCGGAGGAGCCAGTTTTCCCCCCTCAGGGAGCGCGTCCCCTGAAAGGACACAACGGCCGGGCTCCCTTCGAGACCGAAGCGGCCCCTGAACTGAAGGCTGGCCGGCAGTTTCAGCGCCGCTTTGGCCTCCAGCTGAGTGATGTGCTTTGAAAACGGAACGGGGGAAGCTTGATCGGTGACCCAAAGGTCCCCTCCGACAACGGCAATTTTGGGGATGAAGGCGGCTCCCTGAGGACCTTGACGTTTCCTTTCCAGAAGTTTCTGGAAATTCCACTGTCCGTCGGCAGAGCGGACGACGGCGAAAGAGGGCTTTTCAAACAGAATGCTCGAAGCGATGAATTGTTTTTTGAAAAGGAGAGGGACCCAAAGATGCTGAAGGTAGACCCGATGGACGCGAAAACGCGTTTTCTCATTGTCGGGATCATAAAGCTCGAGGGATTCCAGGGTGACGCCTCGGAACGGGTTGATGGAGAGCCGCGAAAGCTCCGCCTTGAGGCCCGTCTGGGTTTCGAGTTCCCGGATGACCAGTGCTTTGGCTTTTTTGGGAAGATAAAAGTAATTGAGCCACCCGAGCACAAGGATAACGAGAAAAACAAAAACAGAAGCCAAAATCAGAATGACCCGTAAGCGTTTCATGCAAGTTCTCTTTAAACAAGATGATACAACATTCCGTTCCTCCAGACAAGGGCGCTGAATTCATTGACCCTTTCTGATGGGCGTGTTATAATTTTCCTATCATTTTGAAATCGCTAAAGTTGAGCGATTGTTGGCGCAGGCAGGGCGCATTTGATCCGCCGCCCTTTTTGGCAGAGTAAGGGCAGGGGTGGCTTCATTGTAGATCCCTCGGCCTGTGTGGCCGCGGGATCAATTCGCACAACAACTTATGGAGGCCTTTAGGCCGACATAAGTTGTGTGCTCATTGACGGGGCGTAGCTCAGCTTGGCTTAGAGCGCCTGCTTTGGGAGCAGGAGGCCGGAGGTTCGAATCCCCCCGCCCCGACCATGAACCACTCGCTCGCCCTGTACCGGAGCGCAGCGACTGGTACAGGGCTCGCTCGGGTTCATGGCAAGCCATTTAAACTGCAAGTGGCTTATGAACTCTGTACCGGAGCGCAGCGACTGGTACAGGGCTCGCTCGGGTTCATGGCAAGCCATTTCATGCGGTGAACAGGTGCGTAAGGATTATTTCTCTTTGCAAACGGAAAAAACATGAGGAGGCAATACAGCGATGAGTAAATTTTCAAAACGTGAGGCAATAC
>JBDRBD010000231.1:0-9060 GCA_043823025.1 Candidatus Omnitrophota bacterium
CAGGACAGAAAGCACCTGGCCCACCACCACCGCTTTAGAAATGGCAATCAGGTCATTCATGCCGATATATCGCCATACCCCTCGATACAGGCCAAAAAAGGAGAAAACGATGAACTTCACGCAGATCAAAATCGGGAGCGAATAGTGGATGCGCTCCAGATTCTGCGGCGTCATGAGCCCTTCAAAACGGAGAAGATACGCTGAAATATAGGAAAGGCAGATGAGCGAAAGATCCACCAGCACTTCCACGATCCTCCGTTTATGCATGATAACCCCATTCAGAAAAACCCATCCGTTTTTATCCCCGTTGGCTTTCAGCTTGTCTTCGTCTGTGTAGACCTTCACTTCCCCCAAAAACCACCCGAAGGAAAAAAGGGCAATCCCGGCCAAACCAATCAAAACGGTCATCACGACGGCGTTCAGTCTTGTATAAAAAAGCGCAAGACTCCCTAACAGGGCGCTCACGGTATAAAGCGTCAGTACCGCCCGCCGCTCGGACAACCCGAAGGCCACCAGGCGATGGGAGGCGTGATCGCGTCCTCCGCGGGAGAAGGGACGCTGGTTCAGGTTGCGAGCAAGGGTCACAAAGGTGGTGTCGAAAATCGGGACGGACAGGATCAGTACGGGTACGGCCAATGTCGCGATAAGATTCGACACGTTCTGATCGGATTGCAAGATGGCGCCGACGGCTAAAAGATAGCCCAACAGCATGCTCCCGGAATCGCCCATGAAAATTTTGGCGGGCGGGAAATTGTAACAGAGAAAGGCGAGCGTCGCTCCCACCAGAAGACTCATCAGGAGCGCGGACTCGGAGTGGCCGCCCAGCAGCATATTGCCGCAGAGGGTGGCGGCCGAAATTACCGCAACGCCGCCGGCCAATCCGTCCATGTTGTCCAAAAGATTCAAAGCGTTCATCAGGCCCACAATCCAGAAAATGGTGAGGGGGATGCTCACGACCGGAATCACATTCGGCATGAACTTGAGCCCAAAAGCGACCGTGAGGCAGGCAATCATGATCTGGCCGATCAGCTTGGTAGAGGGCTTGATGCGGTAAAGATCATCCCAGAGTCCAAGTGCTGTTGAAAACACGCTTCCCAAGAGCAAAATCCAGAAGACTTCGCTGGTCTTGAAAAAATAAAGAAAAGGAACCAAAAAACCGAGGAAGATTGCAACGCCCCCCAATAAGGGAGTCGTTCGCAAGTGCCAGCGGTCCTGTTTCGGCAATGAGACGCATCGGGTCTTGAGTGCAATTTTTTGCATGAGCGGCGTCGCTATCAGCGCCACCAGAAAGCTGAGCAAGACCCCTTGCGTTATTTGGAAAAGCAAATTATTGTTTGAAGTAGTCAATGACACTTTTAAGAGTTTCCTCCAAAGTCACCTGCGGCGCATAGCCGATCAAGGCTTTGAGTTTAGAAATATCCGGCGTCCGGCGCTGCATGTCCTCGAATCCGCTCCCATAAGCAGCTTCATAGGGGACATACTCAAACGGGGATGGGGAGTTGGTCATCGTCTTGACCTTTTTGGCAAGGTCCTCAATCGTAATTTCCTCCCCATTTCCCACATTGAAAATATCCCCTTCCGCTCGAGGTTCGTTCATCAAGCGGATCAGCGCTGAGACGGTATCCGAAACGTGATTGAAACTTCTGGACTGTTTCCCGCTTCCGAAAATGCGGATGGGTTTCCCCAGGAGAGCGGCCTGGACAAAATTCGGGATGACCATTCCGTACTGGCCGACCTGACGGGGGCCTACCGTGTTGAAAATTCTCGCGATCACGACGGGAAGTTTTTTCTCATCATGGTAGGCAAGGGCCAGAAATTCATCCAATGTCTTTGAACACGCATAGGCCCACCGCCGCTTTTTCACGGAGCCCACGATGCGATTGTCATCCTCGCAAAGAGAATGATCCGTATGATTCCCGTAAATCTCCGAGGTGGACGCCAGAAGCACTTTCTTTTTATATTGATTCGCTGTCTTGAGAATAATCTTGGTCCCCATCACGTTTGTTTCAATTGTCTCCATGGGCTTGTCCATGATGAGCCGGACGCCGACGGCGGCGGCCAAATGGTAGATCTGGTCAATTTCCTGAACCAAATGGTCTACAACGGTCTCGTTCATGATGGAATCCACGTCCAAGTGGAATTTCGGGTGCTTGATGACCTTTTGAAGATTTTCCAGCCTCCCGGTGGAAAGGTTGTCAAGAACCCAGAGCTCATCTCCCCGCTCAATCAAAGCCTCCACAAGATGAGACCCAATAAATCCTGCGCCGCCCGTGACAAGGATTTTCATCTCTTCTCCCTTTTTCCATTCAAAAGTTCTTCATAAAGTGCCCGCATCTCCTCCAGAAGCCTGTCTTTGGAATAACGGTCACGCACCCAGGCCCGCCCCGCCTCACCCATCTGTTTCCGTAAGGCTCCGTGAGACAGAAGATGTTTTGTCCTTTCGATAAAAAGGGGCAGGTCTCCGGGCTCAACCATATATCCGTTCGTCCCTTCCTGGATCACATCGGGAACGCCTCCGACGCGCGTCGCGATCACCGGCTTTGCAGAAGCCATCGCCTCGATCAGCGAGACAGGCGTTCCCTCGTTTCTGGAAGTCAGGACGACAATATCCAGATCGGCGTAGAGCTCCGGAAGATCCCTCCGCCATCCCAGGAACGAAACACGGCCGCGAAGCCCTTTCTCTTGAACAAACTTTCTTAAAAAAGCTTCCTCTTCGCCCCCGCCCACGATGACAAAATGAAGATTTTCGTTCTCTTGGGCAAGCGTTTCTGCCGCGTCGATAAAAAAGGTATGATTTTTCACGGGGACAAGGCGGCCTACGATGCCGACCAGCAAGGTGTCCTGCGGCAGCCCCAGCTCTTGACGCAGATGACCTTCCCTGCCTTCCAATCGAAGAAAGGGCTCGAGCTCAAGGCCTAACGGAATCACGCGGACTTTTTCACCCGCATCAATCCGATACCGGTCACAGAGTTCCGTTCGGACATGGTTGCTCACCGCGATCAGGCAGCTGGAATGCTTTGCCAGAAACCGTTCGACCGTCATGAAAAACCGTGCGCTGAAAGAGTCAAAGTACCCCTCAAATACATGGCCATGGAAGGTATGGATACGCACAGGGACCCTTGCCAATGTGGCAGCAAGCCGTCCCAGCGTCCCGGCTTTTGCCATATGGGTATGAACAATATCCGGGCGTTCCCGGAGCATGATCCGGAAAAGCTTCCAAAAACTGACGAGATCCCGCCACAGATGGATTTCCCTCCGAAGCTCCGGGACGGTCAAAGGCGACCGGCCCGATTCGGTGAGGAGATAGGACATGTCCCCTTCCTCTTTGTCGACATGACCGGTCACCAGGATGCTCTGAATCCGGTTCGTTTCAAGGTACCGGTTGAGAAGGGTTGCATGAATCGCCGGACCGCCGATATTGAGCCTCGTGATCACACGTAATACTTTCATTTTATTCCTTATACATACCCTTTCAGCCAATAATAAAAGACACCGACCACTTCGTGGATCAGCGCCTGCATTTGTTTCAGATGCACCGGTATTTCTTTTTTGAAAAAGCTATTTTTCTTGACCGGAAGGTAATGCACGGTAACGTTCGGCGCGGCCTTTCGAAACACCCACGACACACGGCGCATGTGGTAGGGGGCGCTCACCAAAAGGACGGAGCGCCATCCTTCCCGGTCCAAAATTTCTTTCACGAATCGGACATTTTCATAGGTGCTTGAGGAGCGCGTTTCAAGAAAAATCGCTTCTTCGGGAACGCCGCTTGATCTGGCAATTAACTTCATGTCCTCTGCTTCCTGATAGGAATAGACGTAACCGGAAGAAAAGATGACGACAGGCGCCCATCCCTGGCGATACAGTTCGCTGGCATACCGCGCCCGCTCGATGGTGCTCGTCCCCGGGCGCCCCCTTTCCCCGACGCCGCCCCCCAAGACGACAATGGCTTCTGACTTTTGCGGCCTGTCCGAAATCCGAAGCGGTTCTGCGGCCCACCAAAGAACCGGGGTGTAAAAAACCAATGCACCGAAAATGACGACGGATAGGACCCAGCGGAAAAGATGCCTCTGGGAAGCCCGCAGCAAACTTAGGAATGATTCTTTCCACATTCTCTCTCGAACGCTTTCCTTGAGTCCCAGTTTGTTTTCGAGGATAGCCGACATCGCTTCGATGCGCTTCTGCCAGTTATGCTCCAGCGCGATTTCCGTTCGGAAATTCCTTTGCCCGCCATCCTTCTCGTCCATCAAGCTGAGAATCGATTGTTCAAATTCTTCGTAATTGCGCCCGATTTTCACTACGTTCTCAAAGTCGGCATTAAAGTTTCGAATTTCGGGGAGGTCTGTCGAAACAACCGGTTTTCCGAGAATGAGGTACTCGTTCATTTTCGTCGGGTAAACGGTGCGGGTATACTCCGAGAGACAATACGGAACAAGACAGATGTCGAATTGTTTGATGTAGTGCGGAAGTTCCGCGTGGGATTTTTCTCCGAGGAGAAAAACGTTTCCCAAGTCTCCGATCAGAGAAACGTCCGTCTGAACGGGTCCGACAAAAACCAAAGACCACTCCGGATGGCGCAGTGCCAGCTCACGGATCAAGGGATAATCCACGTGCCGGTGAAGCCCCCCGCTATAACCCAGGATGGGCCGCTTCAGAGGAGCCATCTCCTCGGGGATTTGAGACGTCTTTTCTGCCTTCAGGAACACGTCGGCATTGACACCGAAGGGGAAAATGTGCACGGGCGTGTGATGCGCTTCACACCGCTTCTTCAGATCTTCCCCCTGCGCGAAGACGACGTCACACTGCCTTAGAAGCCTCTCCTCCGTCCGCCTCACCTTTTTGGGGGACGCCACTAGTTTTTCGAAATCGGCAATGCAGTAATAGACGACGAGTTTCCTTTTAAACCGGCCGATAAAGTCTACAACGGTCTGAGTCGGCAGAAACGTCCATACGATCGGCTGCTCAAAAGACATGACGCGCATCCACTGTCTGAGCTGAGCCAAAAGGATCCAGCGGTTAATCCGGCTTGCGATCCTCGAATACGGAAACGGCAAGACGATCGGAGAGAAGACATAAAGATTTTCTCCGACCTTCCGAATGCCGCGGATCCCCTGCCGCCAGTTTTGAATTCTTTTCCAAAGGCGCGGCATGTCCCGGAAGCGCGGAACGCGCACTCCCATATTTTCGACGTACAGAACGCGGTTCCCGCACTCGGCAAAGGTCTTCATAATTTCCTGATGCCCCTGCCAGTTGAAGTCCCAGTCAATGGTTGAAAGGCAGAGGATATCCTGCTTTTGAATCATGACCGGGTCTCCTTTCGAGATGTTTCCACAAGCGCATCTAACAACATTGAAAGTTTCCGCGTTACGGCATCGTAGCGGTATCGCATAACAGCGTCTTGATCCGGCTGAATCTCCAGTGCATTCTGTCGGTAGGCCTGAAACAAATCCTTGAGATTCTCCTTGATCTTCTCCACATCATCCCCTGCCACGGCCCGACCTGCCCGGGTGGCTTCAAGAAGCTCTTTCACGCATCCTTCCGCCCCCAGCGCTAAGATAGTTCGCCCCGCCCCCAGATACTCGTAGAGTTTCCCCGAAACATAACGGGACGCAAGGTCTTTGTCCTCCTCCGCAATGTCCAGAAGGACATGGCTTCTGGATAAAATTTCGCTCACTTCCGCATGGGGGATGAAACCGGGCCGCTCCATTATCTCGCGAATCAAAGGACGCTCGAAAAGGGGCTCCACAGACGGCTCTGTCGTCCCGAGAAAAACCAGCCGCAATTGTTCCCGGACCTCCGGATTCTCCTGGACAAGCCGTTCCAGGGCCTCAAAAAAGGCCCGAGGGGATCTGCGCTCATACAGTGTCCCGGCGTATGTGATGGTCCATCTTCCATTCTGCAGCGCCCCATCGGGGAGAGAAGAATGTTCCTGCGGAACAAAGCCGTTCGGAATCCAGAAAAACTTTTCCGAAAACATCGGATATCGGCTTTTGAAATGATCCGTGATGGCCGGGGTCACGGATGTCACGCAGTCCGCATGACGCACGACGAATGCCTCCAGTCTTTCCTCGATCTTCAGTAAAAAAGCCGGCTTCCCGGGGGTACGGTGACGAATCAGCGGAACCCATTCATCCCGAAAATCCACAACCAGCAGTTTCCGGGTCAGAACCTTTAGGAGGGCTCCTGTGAGAAAACTGGAAAAAGGTTCCCCGATCACCATGATGACGTCTGTCTTCTTCTTCGTCATCAAACGCCATCCTCTCCAGAGCGCGAAAGGGATCCAGCCCACTCGGGTGTCCGGACAAAAGACCCAATATCCTAACTTTCGAAGCCATCCAGTGCCTTTCGTATCCCCCGGGGCTCCGACACCCAGTGGACTTCCCAAGCGCCGGAGGGGCTCCCAGGACTGCGTCCGGACTATTCTGACGCCAGGCGGGACCTGGCGCAAAAGCGTCTCATCATAATCCGGAACGCGGGGTTCCCTCACGGTCAACACCGCAACATCCCACCCCTCCCTTGCAAGATATTTCGCAAAAAAGAGGGCTCTTCGGGAGCGGCTGGCTCCGACCGGCGGAAAACTATACGCGATGAGCAAAAGTCTCTTCACCGCCCTCCCCCCTCCGGTCTCCCTATCGTGAGCAAGAGTCCCCCGAAAAAACGATCGAAGGGATGATCGCTTTCAATGGGAAATGCCGCAATCCGGTGAAGGTACCGGCATCCCGGAAAATGAAACACTCCGTAGCTCGAACAAAACTTTTCATTCACCATAACATCCAAACCTGCTTCTTGAAAGAAACGGGCCATGCTTTTTTTTGAAACGGGCTTCTGCCATCCGTAGCACCGTCGGCTGAAAGGGGCTCTGCACCGAACATCATTCCAATGGGGAGAAGCGGGTACAATAGTCAGAACACGTCCATCCTGCTTGACAAAGTCCCTGTGCCTCTGAAGTACGCGAATGAGCTCGGGGTCCCTGAAATGCTCGACCAGTCCTTCCGAAATGACAACGTCATGTGCGGCTATGGCCAGGGACGGATCCAAGATATCCGCTTTGCAATAATGAACCGGCGCCCGGACGTCTGAAAAAAGGGATCGCGCCTGCCGGAGCGCTTCCTCCGACTGGTCTAAAAGCGTGATGGAAGAAGGGTCCTCTTGAGCCGCCAAAAAACTAAACACGCCGGGACCGCTCCCGATCTGGAGGACGCTTTTCCCGTTAAACGAGAGATGCCGCCGGACCCGGTTGAAAATGATCCGGTTTGTTTTGGAAATCGGGACTGTTGTCTGCGTTCGGTACAGGCGGTCCCAAACGGTTTCAGTCGTTTTCATGCCAAGCTGTCCTCGAAGACGCGCACTGTCTGTGCTTCCCGGCAGGAACGGGCAAAAGAGAGCAGATACGCCATCCGGAATCCAAGATGAAACTTTGCCTTCCGCCACTGTTCCAGGAAACGCCTCACCTTGTCCGGGTCAAAATAAGAACACCGGAGCTCCTGGGAGACATTTTCCCGGAATGCGGAATCATTTCTGAACCAGAAATCAAAATCCATGTAAAGTCTCCGTCTTGGAAACCACTTGCCGGCACTCAGACTACAAAGTTTCCCTTCGATGGATTGACATAAATTCCGCCATGCGATGCCCCCGAGTTGAAGCGGGTAGGCCGCGTCAGCCGGAATCCATGTCTTGTCGTACGGGATATGAAACGTCTGCCAACGACGCCGGCTGCGGAGAAATGAGAAATAAAGTTTGTAGTTCGCGCGCGCCCTCAGGGGCAGCGAAAAAACGAAATCCATCAGTGCATAATCGCAGAAAGGATAGGCCACTTCCAGAAAGGACCTGAGGCGCATTCCCTGAAGGTTGCTGACGCGCCGGCGCATGTCACATAACTTGAAAAGCTCCTGCCCTTCTTCCTCGTAGCGAAGGGTTTGTTCGCGCGGAGCCAGCCAAGCTTCGATATCCAGGAGGCGTTCTTCTTCTGTTTCCCGGAATTGTTCAAAGACCTTGTCCCTGAGAAGTGTCTGCAACATATCATCCGTAAAGAGCCGGCTCGTCCGGTCCAACCGGACGGCGAGTTTTCGGAGATTCCGATAGGGTGTCAACGGCAATCCCGAAATGGCATTCTTGATCGCAAAATGCTGAAAATAGTAACCGCCGAGGAAACCATCACCGTAAATGCCGTCAAAACAGATATGACATCCGTCTTCGCACATCCTCTCACCTGCCTCGCCTGCATGCCATACTAGGTAGCTCTCCGTGGCCGCAAATTCCGAATCAGAACGGGAAAGAAATTGCGGGCTCCCGTTCTCAAAAAGCCGATACGGGATTCGGGCTCCCCGGGCCACGGCCTCTGCCAGACGGGCGTCGTCATAATCACGACTTCCGAAGATGTAAGCCCTGAGCCTTTCCTTTCGGGGAAAATACTCCAGGATCAGCCGCGAATCCAAGCCGCCGCTCAGCATCAGCGCGTAATTCCCGGGTACGCCTTGATAACGCCGCATCGAGCCCGTCAGAAGCTCATCAATTTTTCCGAACCATTCCTTTTCGGAACCCTCGCCTTCGTCCCTTCGATGATGGATTTGGTCATAGGTCTCCTTCCGCAGCACCCCTGTTGCGAAAGAATAGGTCAAAACCGTTCCGGGCGCCAGAAGTTTGACCGGTTTGAAGGCCGACCGCTCACCAACCATCCATCCGTAGAGCAAAAGTTCAGAGAGCGCCGCTGTATCGACCTGGTGGGTACACCTTGCGCATTCCGCCAGAGGACCGGCAAGCGGCGCAAAGCCAAAAGCCCCCTCCGCCTCGACATAATAAAGCGGGAGAAGACCCAGCCGGTCATTCACGACCACCAGCTGCTTCGCCTCCTCATCCAAAAGAATCAGATGAAACATTCCGCCTCGGATTTTCCGGACAAATGCGACGCCTTCCTGCTCGTAGGCCGAGAGGATTTCTCCAAAAAAGTTCTCGGCGTTTCGCTGCAACTCAGACAGAGTTTCCGAATTCCCAAAAAAGAGATACCCGTCCAGAAAGAGGCGTGTTTTTCCTGTCCGGGAACGATAGGGCTGAGGAGGCCATGAC
>JBDRBD010000232.1:0-14447 GCA_043823025.1 Candidatus Omnitrophota bacterium
ATTGAATGTAAAAATGGTTAAAAAATTTAAAATTAAAGACATAATATATTAACTATTTATGAATAAGAAATGCCTCAGATGAGGTGTTTTTTGTTTAGCTAGTATAGTCTTCCCAGTCTTCCGCTTCGTATTTCATAAGCTCTTACTCCCAACTCTTGTGAAGCGTCTGCTCGTCGCTGGTCGCTTGTTGCTGGTTGCTAGTATCTGGTTTCTGTACTCTGGTTTCCGGTTTCTTCTCTCTCATTCACTCACAGACTCACTACGCATTCTCTGCTTTTATGGTCTTTCAGTATTCGATTCCCCTCTGTCCGGGGATCCCCCTCCGGAATGGATGCTTTATTTCTTTCATCTCGGTCACCAGGTCCGCCGCCTCAATCAGCGTTTTCGGGGCGTGGCGGCCCGTCAGGACGACATGCGCTTCCTCGGGTCTTTGCTTCAAGAAATCGACCACCTCTTCCGCGTCCAAAAATCCATATCCCAGAACATAATTGATTTCATCAAGAATCACAAGGTCGTATTCCCGGCTCCGGATCGCTTTTTTGCAAAACTCCCACGCCTTTTCGGAAATGGCAACGTCTTTCTTCCGGTACCTGGTCTCCCAGGTGCATCCTTTCCCGAGTTGAATGATTTTCAGTTCCGGCGAAAGCCGTTTCGCCGCTTCAAGCTCTCCGTAGTTCCATCCTCCCTTGATGAACTGCGCGACCAAAACGCTCATCCCCGAGCCAATTGCCCGGAGGGCCAGACCGAGTGCCGCCGTGGTTTTGCCTTTCCCTTCGCCGGTATGGACGATGATGAGTCCCTTCCGTCTCGGACTCTTCCGAATTTTGGTCTTATTGATTTTTCGACTTCGCGGTACGCGTATCGGCAAGGTAGTCTCTGATCCCTTCTTCGGTGGTGTATTGGGGCCGGTATCCGATCAGTGCTTCTGCCAAAGATAAGTCGGCCTCGGTATGGTCCTGGTAGAAAGCATAGGGGTTGTCAAAATAGTCGGGCGCATTGGAAGTCCCCAGCGCCTCATTGAGGATCCGAACGACGTCATTAAAGGAAGTGGCTTTCCCGGTTCCGACATTCACAATGCCGCTTTTCCCCGAAGCATAGGCCAGGAGATTGGCGCGGAGAACGTCTTTCACATAAACGAAGTCCCTTTTCTGTTCGCCGTATTTGAAAATCCGCGGGCGCTTTCCGGAACGCATCTGGCGGGCCAGCTGATGAATCATGCTCGCCGCATGGCCTTTATACATTTCATTCGGGCCGAATACATTGAAATAGCGGAGGCCGACAAGCGCCGGGACCTTTTTTATCCCGGCCGCTTCGCGCGCCACTTCATCCATCTTGGCTTTGGACACACCGTAGCAGTTGGCGGGAGCAGCCGTTTGGGATTCTCTCATCGGGCTGGGACCTTTCCCATACACGGCGGCCGAGGACGCATAGACGACCCGGGCTCCGAGGTGCGAGGCAAAATCCAAAAGGTTCCGGAACCCATCCACATTGGCGCGAAACATCTTTTTTTCATCCGTCACCGTCGTATCGGTGATCGCCGCCTGGTGAAAGACCGCATCGCAGGTTTTGAACCTGGAAGCAAAGTTGAAGCCGGCGACATCCGCTTCAATGACTTCTCCCTTGAAGTTTTTCAGATTGTCTGCGTGACCCGAGGAAAAATCATCGATGACAATGACTTCATGGGCTTCTTGTTCCAGATAGAGCGCGAGATTGGATCCGATAAAACCGGCGCCGCCGGTGACGATGCATTTCATGGCAATCTCCCCAAATCCTCATATCGCAAAGGACGGCGTTCTGTTCAGGCATTTTACCATAAAAAGGAAGTTGGAAACAACGAATGCCTCAGGACATCCGACATTCCGGAAAATGTGGTATAATGAATGAAACGGGGCAGGATCGCTCATGCTCCCTGAAGGGGGGTGAAACGATGAATATTTTCGGGATCATTCTGATCGCAGTCATTGCCGTCGGACTCCTGTTCTGGAAAAAATGCGGAGGCGGCCACTGCAGCACCAAAAAAGAGGAAGAGAAAAAGTGACCCTCACCCAAGCCGCGAGGGCCAACCCAAGCGCAAATTTGGCACTCCGTGCAAGAAAAATTTTCGCCATCCTGAAAAAGGAGATCCCTGACGCCAAGTGCGCCCTGCACCATCAAAATCCCCTCGAACTTTTAGTCGCGACGATCCTTTCTGCCCAGTGTACGGACAAGCGCGTGAATGAAGTGACAAAGCAGCTCTTTCGGAAATACCGCGCCGCTGGGGATTATGCAGCCGCTTCTCTTCCGAGTTTCGAATCGGAGATCCGGTCCACCGGCTTTTATAAAAACAAAGCCAGAAGCATTATCGGCTGTTGTAAGGAATTGGCAGCCAGGCACGGCGGACGGGTTCCGCAAACCATGGAGGAACTGACCCAGTTAGCCGGTGTCGGGAGAAAGACAGCGAATGTGGTTCTTGGAACGGCCTATGGGATCCCGGGGATCGTCGTGGATACGCACGTCAAACGCCTTGCCAACCGGCTCGGCCTGACGCGCCATGCCTCTCCGGAGGAAATCGAGCGCGATCTGATGGAGCTCATTCCTCAAAAAGAGTGGATCACTTTTTCTCATACACTCGTCTGGCACGGCCGGAAAACTTGCGTGGCGCGAAAACCAAAATGCTCTGCGTGCAAAGTGAATCCCTCGTGTCCTTCTTCGACCGTAACGCAACACGACTAAAAACGAAATGAAAAATTCAAAGGAGACTTCTATGAAAATCGGGGTCCTTCTTTCCGGATGCGGTTTCATGGACGGCACAGAAATCCATGAAGCAGTCCTGACGCTTTTGGCCATCGACCGTGCAGGCGAAGAAGCCGTTTGTATAGCGCCCCATTGCGACCAGAGAGAGGTTGCGAATCATCTCACAAACCAAACCACCCAGGAAAAACGAAATATCCTGGTGGAGTCGGCCCGGATTGCCCGCGGAAAGATTCGGGACGTGAAGACTGTCCGCTCCGGCGAGCTGGACGCCCTCATTTTCCCCGGCGGTTACGGTGCTGCGAAAAACCTCTCTGACTTCGCTTCAAAGGGGAAAGACGCCTCGGTGCATCCGGATGTGGCCCACCTTGTCAGCAATATGGTCAACGCCGGAAAGCCGATCGGCGCCATCTGCATTGCCCCGGCCCTTGTGGCGGCCGTCCTCAAGGGAAAAAGAAAAGTACATCTCACCATCGGAACCGACGAAACGACCGCCGAACAACTGAAGGCCATGGGCGCTGATCACAAAAACTGCACCGCCCGGGAGATTATCGTCGACCGGGAGAACAATATCGTCACGACTCCTGCCTATATGCTTGCAAGCCGGATTTCCGAGGCGGCGGAGGGGATCGAAAAACTGGTCAAGGCCGTCGTCGAATTAGCAGCTGAGAGAGCCAAAGTTAAAGGGCGACAACAGGAAGGCATCCGTACATGAATAGTGCGGAATGTCTTTTCCAGCTGGCGACGGGTTGTGGTGAGACGCATGTGTGCAGACCGAGCGGGCACGGCGTCCCGAGCGAAAGCGAGGGACGAGTGAGGTCGAGCATCAAGCGTAGCGGCGCACGCTGGGCGCCGCAAGCGGTGCGACGAACCACAACCCGTCGCCAGCTGCCGCGTACGATATTGGGTATGATCCCATGGACAAAAAAGAAGTTGCTGAAATTTTAGAAGAAATCGGAACATTCCTTGAATTGAAGGATGAGAATCCGTTCAAAGTCCGCGCCTACTATAACGCCTCCCGCGCCATCGACACACTCTCCGAAGACTTGGACACACTCATCAAGGAAAAACGGCTCCGGGACATCCAAGGAATCGGTCAGGGCCTCGCCGAAAAAATCACAGAGCTTGTCACCACCGGAAAATCGAAATATTACGAGACGCTGAAAAAAAGCGTCCCTCTCGGTCTCCTCGAAATGCTCACCGTCCCTGCCATCGGCCCCAAAAAAGCCAAAAAACTTCATGAGGAACTTGGGGTCAAATCCATCGGCGAGCTTGAATATGCCTGCAAAGAAAACCGCCTCCTGGACCTTGAGGGCTTCGGGGAAAAATCCCAGAGTAAAATCCTCCAGGGAATTCAGTTCATCAAAAAGCATCAGGAATACCACCTTTATCCCGAAGCACTTGAAGCGGCGGAAGCGATCCTCGAGGCTCTGAAGCAGGATAAAAAGATCCGGCGGATCAGTATTGCCGGAAGTCTCCGCCGGAAAAAAGAAGTCATCCGGGATGTGGACCTCGTCGTTTCCGCAAAAGATCCCGAGCGCGTCCTCCAACGCTTCACCTCCCTCCGCGGCATCGAGACCGTCCAGCAGAAAGGCGAAACGAAAGCGAGCATTCTCCTCAAATCCGGGATTCAGGCGGATCTCCGGGTCATTTCCGAAAAAGAGTTCCCCTATGCCCTTCATCACTTCACCGGCAGTAAAGAACACAATATCGCCATGCGCTCCCGCGCGCAGCGGATGGGATACAAGATGAACGAGTATGGCCTGTTCAAAGGAAACCGCCTGATTTCCTGCAAAGATGAGGAGGAAATCTTCAAAAAATTTGGGCTTTCCTACATTCCGCCGGAACTCCGAGAAGACACCGGCGAGATTCAGGCCGCCGAAGCCGGAAAACTCCCCGTCCTCCTCCAGCCCAAAGACCTCCAGGGAATTTTCCATGTTCATACCACCTATAGCGACGGAACGGCAACCCTCGAACAGAATGCCAAAGAAGCATTCCGTCTCGGATTCAAATATCTCGGAATCTCGGACCACAGCCCCGCCGCCCATTATGCGCACGGCGTTGATGTGGAGCGCCTCAAAAAACAGCACAAAGAAATCGATATGCTCAAGGAAAAATACAAAGGAAAACTTGCTATCCTCAAAGGAACCGAGGCCGATATTCTTCCCGACGGGTCGCTGGATTACCCGGAAAAGGTCCTGAAGACATTTGATTTTGTGGTTGCCTCGATCCACAGCCGATTCTCCATGAACGAAAAAGAGATGACCCAGCGGATCCTCAAGGCGATGGCAAATCCCTATGTCACGATGCTGGGGCACCCGACGGGGCGGCTGCTTCTTTCGCGTGAGCCGTATGCCGTTGACCTTCGGGAACTGATTGACGCGGCCAAAAAATACAATGTCATCATTGAACTGAACGCAAACCCCCAGCGGCTTGACCTGGACTGGCGGATGTGCAAACTCGCCAAACAAAAAGGGGTTCTTATCAGCATCAATCCGGACGCCCACCATCTTGAAACGCTCACCGACATCTATTTCGGCGTCGGGATCGCCCAAAAAGGATGGCTCTCTCCCTCTGATGTTTTGAATACTTTCCCCCTTTCAAAAATCCTTCCCCGCCTCCGGAAAAGAACCGCACAACATAAACAATAAGGATAGTTAATCAACACAAAATTAAGATTTAAACTCTTGCTTTTCCCTTTCTTTGATGATATACTTTCTCTAAGCAAGCAAATTTTTTTTGCACGTTAACTTAATTGTTTATAAAGAGTTAAGAATAGAAAATCCGGGGCGGGCCGTCACGCCACCTCCTTTCCTATAATTTAGGGAAGCCGGGTTGCCTGATGATGATGGCGGCCTGGCTTATTTTTTGGAAAAAAATGATAGACCCAAGACGTCAAAACAGTGAATGCAAGAATGAGAGAATGCGTCGTGAGAGAATGAGAAAAACGAAAACCCATTCTCCCGCACTCCCATCCTCCCATCCCTTCATCTTTATTCTCATCGAATTTTTCCTCATCACTTCCCTTCTTTTCATTCCGCATTCCACATTCCGCATTCCGCACTCTACTGCCCTGGCGCATGAAGATACCCTCCCTTCTTTGACGGCAGAGAAGGCCTCTTCTGTTGCGCCAGGGCTGAGTCTATTACGGCAGAGAAGCGCCAAGGACGGCGCCGCAAAGGAAATCCAATCCACTCTTACCGCGAAGGATGGTGCCGAAAGAACGGTCCTGGCAGAACGGCTCGCTTACGTAGATGGATTGGAAGCACGCATTGCCAAGGATAAGCGTTATCAATATCTTTTAGGGCTGGCGGACCCGGCCGGCACCGGCGAACTCTCGGAGGCGGAAAAATGGAAAAATGGCGATCCAGTTCTATTTTCCCGATACCAAAATGAGCGAGGCGATAACAAACTCTTTTCCCATCTGCCGACTATTGTTCATTTCGCAAAATATCTTCTTGACCGCGAGGACTTCAAAGGAAAAAAGCTTGTCTTCCTCGGACGGGCCTCAGATCTCATCTATGATGCAGCGGAGGCACTAGCTCATTTTGGACCGGCCTATGCAGAAAGGCAGAAAGATCTTTACCTCGTAGACTGGGCGCGGAGCAGTTTTAAAGGAATTCCTTTCAAGGCACAGGCGCAGTATATTGCGGATGCCATCGGATTGGATCCTGAGAACCCCCAAGAAATCGTCTTGATTGATGAAACCGTCCTTGGTCCGGAAGGTTCGGGCGACTACACGGTCCTCCTCAGCGAGATGCTTACCCAGTACCTCGGTATCCCTTCCGACCGGATTGACACAGCGCTTATGTCCATCAGCGACCTTGTCATCCATTATGAGAGGAAAAATGTTTATCGCGACGTGGTCGGTCCCGAAATGAGAGAAGCTGTCAAAAGGGCAGCGGAGTGGCTTGGCCACTGGTATGAAAGCGAAAGAGCCTATGAGGCAGAAGACAAAGACGGGAAAGTTGCTCTCCACTATAATTATTTCATCAATTACGGGCCGAAACGGCTCTTCCACAAGATGCTCGCCGCCATTGAGGCGAAGCAGCTGCTTGAACAAAGCGGTACTGCCAGGGATGGCGCTTCCCGCTCCGTCGATGCAATTCCGGCGCGAGGCGGGCAAGTAACAGCCCCAACCGACGCGCTGACAAGAACCAAAGTCAGCGAGGACGTCCGGCTTCCCGTCAAGGCATCACGGTATACACCTGAAGGAACCCAAAAGGAAGGGGTCATCCTCACACTTGAAGGGAAAGACTATTTTTCCTATTTCAAGGATATCCAAACCCACAATGCGGGCAAAGGGAAAGTTCCGGTTTACGAACTCCACCGCCGGACGGCGCCGAAGACCCAAGCGGAAGTTGTGGAAATTGTGCCCCTTGAAGATGAACGCCTCATCACAACTATTCAAAGTGCCATGCGGCTTTTCAGCAGTTTCTTGAACATTCAAGGGGCCCGCGTCGAAGAATTCGGATGGGTCATCGACGTTTTGTATCTGCCGAAGGCTATCCAGATTTCCTATGACGGAAAAACGTTCCACATCGACCGGAAAACGGGAGAGGTCGCCCAAATCCGCGAATTCGGCGAGCAAAAATCTGAACCAGCCGCGGAAAGTTACCTTTTCCTCGCAAGCCTCCCCATGATCCTCCGTCCGGAAACGCGCGATCAGGCGCTGGCATTCTTCGAGGCTTATGGAGGAAGACTGGATTCAATCCTGTTTGCAGCGCCAGGCACTTTTGATAAACCCCAAGAAGAGGCAATACCCTTCTTTGATCAAGAATGGGCGTTCGGAGCCGAAGGCGAAAGGGCTTTTGAGTCGGGACTGGATATCGTGAACGTTGCGGAGCGGCTGGTTGCGCTTCAAACCAGACAGACGGCAAAACTGCGCAGTCAATTGACTGTCTTTCAGGAAAACTTTTCGGAACGCGATCCTTTCGTCCTGGATACGAAAGCGCGTCTGGCCAGGACCGAGGGGGCCCTCAGGGAAGCGGAGCAGGCTCTTCAGGAAATCCGGCAATTCGCAAGCTTGGAAGACATGTTTAGGTGGATCCAGAGTCACTCGGAAACACCGACGCCGCTCCAACAAGAAGCGCTCGAGCATATCGGCAAGGAACTGAACGGAGATGCGACGCGGGTATTCTTTGTCCGGCAGGATTCGCTTCTGGCGCGACTCTTTAATCTGAAAACAAAGGGGCTCCATGGCGTTTTGAATTTAGGAAAGGAGAGCGGCCGCGTCACTTTCGTGGATGCGGAGATCCACCGCCTTCCGAAAATCGCGGAAGCCCTCACCCACGAATATCTCCATCATGGGGAAGTCCCGCTTTCTGCAATTCCCCTCGACGCCGTTCTGGCGCGCTATGTGATCGAAGGTGTCACGCAAGACCGCCTGACCGAGACTATGCGCTCCCTCATTAGTGGCAACACGCCCTTTGCCGAGAAACTCAGAGGAGCCATTGAGGAAGAAATTGCCGGAGCGTCTAAAGAAGACATTCTGCATGCCATCCTTTTCCTTGACACCCTGAATGAGGACCGAAAAACCGGAGCGCTCACCGCCGCCAGCGATCCGGTTTCGGAATGGCTCGCCGCCCATTCCGCGGCCTACCTTCACGAAAGGGAATTTGCCAGAACCCTTTCTAACGCGGTCGGGCAGGATGTCCTCGAAACGCTCTATACAAGAGGAGACGCCGCACCTCTCCAGAAAGCGCTTGGAAACCGGCTCCATTTCCTCCGGGGGTTATCCCTGTTCTTGTCGGACCCGGCGCTCAAACCAATTGTCCACCGCTACCTGGTTGAAGCCGTCGCAGATTCCAGTTTTGACGAAACGCGCTACAAAGCCGTCCGGTCGGTTCTTTTCGACGTCAAAATCGCCCTGGATGAAAAACGGGATGCGCTGGATCATGCCTTCCGGGCGGGAAAATTTTCGGGGACCGAGCGCTGGTGGATGGAGGAGCAGCTCACTGCAAAACTGAGGCGCTCCAGGGTCGTCCCGAAGGCCGTGGAAGCGGTACTCACAGGGTCCCTCGAGGAGAACTGGATTCAGCGCGAAATGGACCGCGGCTATCGTGAAATCCTTGCGACTCACAACATCAATGGCGGACGCGCGACGGACGGCGGGAAAAAAGAAGCGCTCCTGGATGCGTTGTGGGATGCGATTCACGGGCAGGATCAAAGAGCACCCGGCCGTGCTCTCGGGAATCTCAACGAGCAGCCTGATACGTGGGGGCGGCTCCTTCCGGCGGGAAAATATCCGGCGATGTATCGCGCCATCAACGTCATTGAAAGGCTCCTCCATACAAAGCTGGGTTTCTCCAAAAGTGACGCCGCGGACATCGCTCGCGTTACCTCCGAACTCACCGACAACGTGTTGAAACATGCCCAAAGCGGCGCAGTGGTCCTGACAAAAATTGAATCAGAGGGCCTGACAGGAGCTAGAGTAATTGTCATGGATCGAGGCCCCGGAATCCCGGAGGATAACCTAAAAGACCTCTTCCAATTACCGGCGGATAACCGGGATGAATCGCGCCGGGGGTTCTTTCTCGTCGGGAAGGAAATGGATGAAGTTCAAATTGAAACACATCCGGGCCGGGGAACACAAGTAACCATCATTCAATGGTCCCGTCCAAAAAAACAGGAAGCGGCCTCGGACGGCGGGCGCCATCTTTTGCCTGTCCGACTCCCCACCTCCCAAACCCCCAGCGCCCTCCTCTATCCCTAATCTCTAAGAAGGGCTTTTTTCTCGCTTCTCCCAAAACAGTCTGTTGACAAAAGTTGTCTTTTCCCGCATAATTAAAGATTAAGAACTGTCATGAATTCTTGTTCTAACCTTAAAAATTCCAACGGATTACAATGAGAGCCAAGAAAAAAGAACTTCCTTCTTTACTCCTCCTGGTTGAGAAAAAAGAAAAGGAATGCCGCCAGAGACTCTCCGACGCTGAGAAGGAGGCCGCTTCCATCGTCGAAAAAGCAAAACGTGAGGCAAAAGAGCTTCTGGAAAAGACACGGCTTACCGTTACCGAACGCCAAACCAAACAGCTTGAGGCAGAAAAGCAGCGGCTGGAAAACGAAATGATAGCCCGGCGCGCGGAAGAAGCGAAAAACCGAGAAGCCCTTGAAGCAGAACTGGCAAAACGCTTCCATTCCGCCTCGGCAGAAATTTTCAAGATGATCCTGCCATGATCCTGCACATGGTCAAACTGGAAATCCTGGGGCTCAAACGCCATTTCCATGCGGCGCTCGCCCTGCTTCAGGAACTGGGATCGCTCCACATCGAAGAAAGAAAAGACCAGCTTCACCTTCCCCGGTTCCTGAGACCGGTCCAGCTCGACGAAGAGAAGAAAAAGGAACGAACGTCACTCGAACAATTTGAAGCGCTCCTTGTAGAACTGCTGCCGCTCCTCGTCGCCAAGACGACCGAACCGGCGACCGGGCAGGAGACCCTTGATGAAACGCTTTACGGACAACTCAAAGCCCTGAAGGAAGAAATCGGTGCGCTGGTCGCCGAGAAAAACAGGCAGGAGGAAACACTTGTCCTTGCAAAAAAATATGAGGCGGCCCTAAAAGCATTCCTCCCTCTTCTTAAAAAACTGAAAACAGGACAGGCCTATACCACCAGTCTCATCACCTTTGACAAAGGAGCTCTGAAAACCCTTCAAGAAAAACTGGTCCGGCTCACTAAAGACGATTTTTTCCTTGAAGCGGAAAAGAGCGAGGAGGTGATGTGCGGGGCACTCGCTTATCCGCGTCAATGGGAGGAGCTGGTCAAGGAGCAGCTCTGGCAGGACGGCATCGACGAACTCATCCTCCCTTCCGAGCTCCGGGGGAAAGATCCCAAGCTGAGCCTCGAGGAACTGGACCGGCGGAAAGAGACTCTCCCCAAAACGATTCAGGAGCTTTCGCAGAAAATTGCGCATCTTCGGGAAAACAAAGCCGGGCGCTGTCTCCGAATCAGCCTCATGACCCAAGAACGCCTCAGCCGCTACCGGATCCTGAGCTCGTTCTCGGAAAGCGACTATACCTTTTACTTGGTGGCGTGGGTGCCGCAGGACCAGGTCGCGCACCTTCAAAAAGAGCTGCACCGTCATTTCGGCGAGGGCGTCGTCTTCAGGGAACTGGCCCAGGAAAAATGGAAACAGGAAGAAATCCCCGTCACCCTCAAAAATCCGAAGTGGCTTAAACCCTTTGAGCTTCTGGTGAAACTCCTTCCCCCGCCCACCTATGGAACGCTGGATGCCACGTTCTTTGTAGCACTCTTCTTCCCTTTCTTTTTCGGCCTCATCCTCGGCGATCTCGGCTACGGGCTCGTCCTTTTGGCCATGACGCGCTGGGGGGCTCTCCGCGCCATCATGCGTTTTTTGGGAACCGAAGACCAGAAAACCCTGCGCCAAATCAATCAGATTGCTTATACCTGCTGCGGAACGACGCTCTTCTTCGGGCTTCTCTTCGGGGAGTTTTTCGGAACCCTCGGTCACGGATGGCTCATACCGATCTGGGCTGACCGGCTCGCCGTGACAACACAGCTTCTGGCCTTCTCCATCCTGATCGGCGTCGTCCACGTTCTCCTTGGAATCCTCCTTGGGATGATTGTCGCTCTCAAAGAGAGAAACTGGCGCCATCTCCTTGAAAAATTCGCACTTCTCCTTTTCCTCGCCGGAAGCATTTTTGCGGCGAATATCGTCCTCGGAAAAAGGGGCGAGGTATTATTCCTCTCCAATTTTCTGACTCCCCTCACCTCAGGAGCCCTTGCGGCAGGGCTTATGACGGTATCGTGGATTTTCCTGGGGATTGCAGCGGGAATGGCCGGCCTCATCGAAAGTTTTTCCATCATCAGCAATACCCTGTCTTATGCGCGGCTCATGGCGATCGGACTGGCAAGCGTGGGCCTTGCGAAAGTCGCCAATGACCTGGGCGGCTTAACGGGCGGGTTCCTCGGAATCCTGATCGCCTTCAGCCTGCATGCGGTGAATATGGCCCTCGGGATTTTCGCTCCGACGATTCAGTCGCTTCGGTTGAATTATGTGGAATTCTTTACGAAATTTTACAAATCGGGCGGGAGAGAATACGCGCCCTTCAGAAAACCATAAAAGCAGAGAATGCGAGAATGCGTGGGTGGGTGAATGAGAAACCAGAAAACAGCAACTAGCGACTAGCAACCAGCAACGAATGACCGAAGACAGAAAAGCGGATTGAGTCACAAAGGGAGGGGACGATGAAACGACGTGGAGCATGGTGCGTTTTGGTGTTGATGGTGCTTTTGTTGGCCGCGCCCTGGATCGCTCTGGCGGCGACCGAAGGGAATCCCGAGCAAAGTCGAGGGGCGACCGACGAGGCGATGCAGACACAGGAGGCGGGGATTGGTGCGGGTATCAAGCACGGGGCTTACGGAATCGGCGCGGGGCTGGCTATCGGCCTTGCCGGAATCGGCGTGGGGATCGCGCAGGCGCGCATCGGATCGGCCGGCGTCGGGGCCCTTGCCGAAAATCCAAAGCTCATGGGAAATCTCATTCTCCTCATTGCGATCCCGGAAACAATCGTGATCCTCGGCTTCGTCATCGCATTCATGATTCTCGGAGGCCCATGAAAACAGGGAATGCGAGAATGCGTGGGTACGAGAATGCGAAACAAGCAACCAGCAACGAGCGACTAGCGACTAATATGGATGAGAGCGTATTTCTCACGGAAATTGATAACGAGGTGGCGTCGCAGGAAAAGACGATTTTGAAAAAAGCACAGGACCAAGTCGATCAGATCCTGCGGGGAGCCCGCAAAGAAGCGGATCATCTTGAACGGGTATTGGTGCATCGGACCGAAGCGGAGATCCGGAAGTCTCAAGGTTTTTTCCTGACCCAAGCAGAATTGGAAAAGCGCCGCGGTGAGTTGGAAGTGAAGTCACACTTCGTGGCAAGGGCGCTGGAAGGGGCAAAGACCCAGTTCCATGCCCTTTCACAGGAGGCCTTCCTGCAGGTGCTGAAAAAACTCCTCCGCGAATTGTTCGCGCAACACGATCCGGAAAAGCCGTTTGTCCTCAGGGTCAAGCCGGAAGACGAGAAAATTGCGCAGATCCTCTGTAAGGACATGGCGCCTTCCGCAGAAATCGCGATAGACGCATGGATGTCGCGGGGGGCGGAGCTTGAAGACGAGAAAGAATGCTGTCGGCTGCGCAATACGTTTGCCTCGCGCGCGGAACAAGTCCATAGCGAACTGGTCCAACGGCTCAACAAAACCCTGTTTGAAGGACTCCATGTCTGATTACAACTATCTGAACGCACGCATCAAAGCCCTGAAGAAGAACTTGTTCCCGAAGGGGAAAATGGATGAGCTCTTGAGCCTTCACGACTTCGAAGCAATCAAGCGCTTTTTCTTGGAAAGTCCTTACAAAACCAGCGTCAGCGAAAGTCTCGCCCAAAACCCGGGAGAAGTGGGCCTTGAACAAGGACTCTCCCGCCATATCCACAAGACGTTCCAAGATATCCTCGAATGGGCGGGCGAAGAAGTGCAGAGCCTCCTCGAGATTTTCCTTCGGCGCTACGACCTTCACAACATCAAAACGCTTTTACGCGGCAAAAACGGAAAAGTCCCGGCGGAGGCGATTTTCGAATCTCTGATTCCCGTCGGAAGATTCGGCCCCGAAGAATTAAAGGAACTGTCCCGTCAGCCGCTCCTACGCGATACGCTTGCGCTTCTTTCCGACTGGTACAAGCCCTTGAAGCAGGTGCTCCGGCGGGGTCTTGTCTCGCTCAGACAGGAACCGGCGGATCTCCAGCCCCTTGAGGCCGAGCTGGACCGTTACTATTACAAAGGCATGCTCGATTCCCTTTCCGAGGAAGAAACGGAAGATGCGCTCCTGGTCAAAAAATACATCCAGATGGAACTGGATATGACCAATGTTTTGACGGTGATGCGGCTGGGGGATGTCCCGAGAACAACCCTTTCAAAATACATCCTTGAAGGCGGAAGCCTCGGAAAGGCATTTCTATTTTCAATCAGCGGAAAGTTGAGGCCGGCGGAATGGGTCCAGAAATTCGACGTCACCTATCTGGCGCACGCCGTCAGGGCCTGGAAGTTCGAAGAGGGTCTGACAGACCTTGAACGGCGCTTTGAACTTTCTCTCCTCAAAGACGCACAGCGGATGGAGCGCGCTGATCCCCTCTCCGTCGGGGTCGCAATTTCCTATTGCTCCCTGCTTTCTCATGAACTCAAGCGACTCCGGATGATACTTCACGGAAAACGTTTTGTCGTAGACGAAGCCAGATTAAGGGAGGAGCTATTGCTTGTATAAACTAGCGGTCATCTGTCCCGAACGGCTTGAGAAAGGATTTGCCCTGGCAGGGGTGCAGACTTTCGCCAGCGATGGGGCGGGAAGAACGCAGGAGCTCCTTTTGGGACTTTTGGCTCAAAAGGATATCGGTCTCGTCCTGATCCCCCAGGAGCACCTGGCCGATTTCGAGCCGGAAATATTCAAGAAAGCCGAGCTGCTTCCGCTTCCTCTGGTTGTTCCGGTTCCCATGAGCGGGAAACCAACAGCGTCTCCGGAGACTTATGTCTCCCAGATTGTGCGCCGGGCTGTTGGATACCCAATTAAAATATAAACCGAAGACTAAAAACCCAAGACTGAGGGAAAAAGATGGCGATTCAAGGAAAGATCATCAAGATTTCGGGGCCGGCGATCATGGCAGACGGGATGACCGGCTCCCGCATGTTTGACATTGTTCATGTGGGTG
>JBDRBD010000233.1:0-6759 GCA_043823025.1 Candidatus Omnitrophota bacterium
CCTGCCGCAAGCAAGGCCGCTCCGCCTGGCAATTCCTGCAAAATGCGTTGTCTGCCCACCACTTCCAAACGCCTGCTCCATCCCTTCTGCCTCAGACCACGTAGGGGCCTGAACGGTTACATATACTTAGACATAATACCTTCTCAACTTTTTGTACTATTTGTTCGTGCAAACCACGGCAAATTTTTATTTCTTTCTGTTTACCAAAAGCATCAGTAACCTTTATTTGCTCCAGTCAAAGATAAGAGAGTAATTTGAATTTTTGTCATCTCGGAGTGCCGCATAAGCATCTGGTGCTTCATCGACACTAGCAATTCGATCAATAAAGTCTTCCGCTTTGATCTGTCCCTGGGAAATTGCCCGTACTGCTTTTTGCCTGTCTTCAAGACTGCGGTCAGCAGGAGTCAAAATTGTTACTCCCTCACCCGGATAGAAACCATGCGGGTGAATGGAAATCTCTTGCGTATAACTCGCCTGCATGACGACTCGTGGCCAGTTGTTGGCAACAGACCCAATCGTCTCGCCACGATAGGTTGAACCCTCGACATACGCGTTACCACGCGGTGTCCCCCGCACCAGGCTATAGGCTAGCATCGCTCCCTGCGGAGAGCCGGAACCCTCGACAACAATATCAGCTCCACCATTGAGGTACGCCAGAATCCGGTCACCTGCGTCAGCATCCCGACCATTGACAACTTCGTGTGCCCAGCAGCCTACGGCCCGATTGAGCCGCGCTTCCTCGAGGTCAGTCGCCACAACATAACAGCCCCGGGCATGCAACCAGGCAGCGGAAAATGCCCCTATCAGACCCAGGCCAATTACCACCGCGGTTTCTTCCGCTTGAACGGCGGCCCCTTCGACACCTCGCAGGCTGATCGAGGAAATTTCCGAAATCACATAATCAAGCGGCGAAGCACCCGAAGGAAGGACAACGGCCCGGTCTTCCCCAAGGGTTGGGAGAACCTGGGTGGCCATGTGTCCGCCACAACAAAAATCTGTGCCCGGTATAAAGCGTTTGCAACTCCGACCGGAAACAAGGTCCCCAACCTTATATCCCGACACTTTTGCGCCGACATCCATCACTTCACCAATCACGGAATAACCAGGCACCATGGGAAAATCGTTGCCAGAGAGCATGCGAAGTTCAGTGCCGGCGGAAACCATGCTGTAAAGCGATCGAACAAGAATATCTTCTTCGCCGTGAACCGGTGCATCCATTTCCTCGACTGTAATTTGATTTTGAGACGGGTAAACGATGGTTTTCAAATAAAATTCCTTACTGTTTTCTTGTTTCCTGGACAAAATTCCAAAATTCAATTTCTCTTATACGGCACTACCCGCAATTCGCGGACTTTGCACTTGATATTGCCGGCTTTGGGAAAACCCGGATAGGTCCGATCGGCAAAAAACGAAATGGGGTAACTGCTCTTATACATTGCTCCCGGGTAGTCCTTTTCACCGAACAGTTTGCCGTTGACGCTTACTGAGGCCTTCTTGCCATCGTAGCGGAATCTGACCCGGTTCCATTGGCCAAAGCCAATGGCCTGTGGAAAGTCGATCCAGTTGCGTCGACCGATGTTGGCGTCAAAACGCAGCGTGCCGTTATTCAGCAGTTGCAAGCACAGCATATGGTGACGACGGAAGATCATTCCCCGGGCTCCTTCTTCCGGTTTGAAATCCACCACCAGCTCAAAAGGCTTACTGAACAATCGATTTTGCGGGTGGTCGTTCAGGAGGATGTGGGATGCCACTCCATCAAAGTCTAAAACGCGTTTGCCCTTTTCTTTGACCGATTTTACTCCTTCACCCAAGGTGAGTTTGCCACTGAGGACGGCTCCATCGACTGCACCTTTCTGGGTGACCTTCAAACGGAAAGCATCATCTTCCGCATATGCCTTGTCCTTGGTGAAAGCGGGTTGTTGCTGCAGGTAGAGTCTGGCCACCTTATCGGGAGTCAGCGCACCTTCATAAATGGTAAACACTGCCAGCTTCGCATTGATGAAACGGCGCACTCCCTGAATGGAACCGATGCAGAGAGGATTGTCGGCGTCCGGGAAGTTAGTAGGCCAGGTCTGGACTCCGACTGGGATGCCGTTGAAATACAGGGTACCTTTCTTCCCTTCGTTGACCAGGGTCAGACATTGCCATTGATGTTGTTTGATCAGACCATCGACAATCATCTTCCGCTCCGGTGAAGAATGGCGCCAGATTGTCGACGAATTGTTCTCAATATCCCAGCCGAACATGTAGGAGAGCCAATTCACCAGTGAGCCGCCACGTTGGTTGATCTCCATCGGCTTGACCCAGACCTGGAAGGTATTGGGTTTTCGGGCCAGCTTTTTGCGGAAAACAGCACCGGGAAGAGACAAGGTGCCCGGAGGTTTTTGTTCTCCTCGGATATAAACTCCTTTAATTTTCCCACCCGCCTCGGAAAAGGGCTCAACAGTTCCGGTCACGGTGACGGGAACATTGTTCGGGCCGCGGTCAACCGCCAGGCCTTTATCCGTATTGAAGGCAAGGTCGAGAATTGCCGGCGGCAGCTTTAGAGGCTGACTCGCGTCTATCTGCGAAGACGGTGTTCGTCCTTCTGCGCCTCCGGAAGGTGCGTTGACGAGGGAAAAAGCTTTTATGGTCGCCAGATCTTTCGCAACCGCCGCAAGCTCTGTCTTGCTCAAGGTGTCGCGGATTCCATCGCCTTTTGCCGACCATTCACCGGGTTTGTAGAAACAGAGTTCCATCTTTTGATAGTCAAGGTAAGCGCTGTTCCAGGCACGCGGGCCGAGTACAATCCGGTTTTTCTCGCCGAAACGGATGTCCGGGGTGATATTGGCTTCATAAACAGGGGAATTGTGGTAGGACGGCACACCGCGCATCTCCCAGTAGCGTTGTCGTCCGTTGATGATGGCGACCTGACAGCCCTTGACCCGCAACCAGACCTCTTTGTCTTTCATGGAGTCCGGAATATCCACATCACGATAGACAAAGGCAGCTTTCACCTTCCCGGGGAGCTTGGTTGTTTTTTGTTTCTGCAAGCCTTCGACCGCATGCCACTCACCGGCGAGGTCCATAACCGTTTCAGGAATCGCCGAACGAACCAGTACGATTGCCGGCATGATTCCATTGCCTTTATGAATGATCTCCAGCCGATTGCCTTCCGGTTTCATCAGCTCGCTTACATCAAGCCATTCTTGTTGCAGGTTTTTGCCTGTCCAGATACTTTTTTCATTTAGAATTACCTCATTCTCCCCACCGAAGGCCTCCAGCTTGCTGTCAAGTATATACCCCTTGAGCGACAGGGCGAAGGTGCTCTTGCCGCGCCAGAATTCGGGGATGTCGAAGGTGTTGCGATAGAAGCCGAAAACCCCGTCCCCAGTCCTGGTTTTCATTCCGGGAGCATCCCAAAGAATTAGTTCAGTGGGTTTCAGGCCAGCCTGTTGATCGTCAAGTTTCATCAACTCCCGGGCCTTCTCTGCGGAATCTGTCTGCACCAGCTTCCATCCATGATTCAGGTCTAAATGGCGGAAAAGATCAACCTTGGGCTCCTTGCCCCCTTCAATGACGCCACTCCAAATCTGTCCCTGCCGTTTCAGCCAGTGCGCCAAGGTTTTTTCAGTCCCTTTGCGCCGGGCGGCATACCAGTTGAAGTCCCAGTCGGGAATATTGACCTTGAAGGTGGCGGTCTTGCCCTTTATCTCGGCCGGGATGGTCTTGCCCGTAGCCGGATCGTAGATTCGTTCCGGCGCCTCCTCCAGGGTCCAGGTGATGGTGGCCTCCTTGCCCAATCCGCGGACCATGAGCAGTTCCTCGCACCCATTGTTGGAACGGGCGGTACGCAGAAGATCGATCCCGCCCTCTTTTGTGGCGTAGGTTTCAGGCCCAAAGGCTGCAGCGACAATTTCACCAAACGATCCGGGATAGGTTGTCTCGGCGCAGCAGTAGACTGCCCCCTTGCCGAGGTCACGGCGGGTGAAGGCAACCGAACCGTCGGGCCAGGTTCCCAGCACCTCGGTTCCAGGAAGAGGTTTCAGAGAATGTCCGTTAACTCCATGGCGTCCCGAGATCTTCAGCTCCCCCTGCAAGCCGGGAAACCGTGGATCAGGATTGGTAAACGTAATGGCTCCGCCCTTTGCCGGGGGGGCTGCCAACTCAACGCCTGCCAGAGCCGGTCCGGCCCCCTTGTTCTTATCGATGAAGGTGTGAATGCCACTTAAGCTGTTGAGAACCAGAATCCCGCCTTTCTCAACATAGTTTTGCAGCGCCTCGACCATCTCCCCGTCCCAGCAGAGCGTGCCCTCGTCGATGATCACCTTGAAGTCATTCAGATCACCTTCGCGGATGCGGACCTCGTCAAGGAGCGGAGTCATCTCCCCGCCTCTTATCGCTGTCACGCCGTAGCGCCAGTTGGGGTCATTCGCGAACTCGCCCGTATACTTGGTGTTCAGCGTGCCGCGGATCATTCCGATCGGCGAGACCATGACGCTCGCTCTGCCCATGACCTTGATGGCGGGTAGCTTCTGCTCGAAGTATGCCAGCTTCTTAGGATCATTGGTGATGCTTTGCGGGTTGATGAAGTAGTCATGAGCGCTCATCCCCATGTAGGCCAGATTGCCCCAGAGGCCCTTGAAGCCGCGCAATGATCCCATCGGCCCGCCGGGTTCGGAACTGTGCTGCAACCCGCGATTGGCGCCATAGGCTTTCGGAACCGTAAAATGCCAACCGGCGCCGCTGCCGGTGTGATGGGAGAATCCGCCATATTGGGCGACCGTTTTCCAGCCCCAGGGGCTTGCGCCGTAGGCATGCACCTTGATCGGCCGGTCGGGCTCGACCGAGCGTATCGCCGCCAGCGTTGACGCGACGCCCTCCGCCAGTTGCCAATCGACGAATTCGGTGTGGTCCCAACGCCTGGCGTTGGCCAGTGGATCGGAGGTCGGAAACGATTCAAGCTTTTTGGACGTCACAAAAATCGGTCCGTTGGGCACATCGGTCAGCCGCAGGACGACGCTGATCGGTTTTCCCGCCTTAACCAGATCGGTGATGTCAAATTGACCGTAGGTCCGGGCGGTGTGGAAATTGGGGTCCAAAGACCCGGCCGGCTGACCATTGATGAAAACCTGAGCGCTTTTCCGGCTCAATGGCGCCAGCGAGAGGTAGAATCTTTCCGACTGCGGCTTTGCAAGCCTTGCTTTATCGACCGTAAAGGTCTTCCGCATCCACAAGGGATGGGTCTTGGTATGCGGATAGAGTGAATACAGCAGGGCGTCGCCGGGATAGTACAGGCGAATCCAGCCGGAGTCGTCGAAGTCGGGCAGTGACCAGCCTTCCTGAAAACCGACCTGTTCATCGTCGGGCATGAAGCGCCATTCGCCGGCCAGGTCGACGGCCGCGCCGTCCGCCCAGCCGTAAAACTGACGCCAGTCCGCCAGCGGCACGTCTTCCCAATTCCTGTAGGAGCCACTTCTGCCCGTATAACGGTTGGACACATCGTTCAGAGACAGTTTGCGAACCTCGCGGAGAAAACGGACAAACTCGCGCCGGGCCGTCGCTCCATAAAGTCCCCATTCGTCATGATAGAACGGCCCCACTTCCCCGTTGGGATCCAGGATTGCCATCTGGTTTTCATCGGCCAGTGTCGGCTTCAGGGTTGTCAGGGCATTGGCGTTCTGCACATTCCGCAGCAGTGAGTTGGCCATGGTCCGTTCCGCATAGTAACTCCAGGCAGTTCCGACATGCGGATTGATGCTGTGGATCAGAAACGGATTGCGGTTGTAAAGGTCAAGATGATGGATCAGCCACTCAACCCGCTGATACTTGACATGGTTCTTTTCCAGGTAGCGCCGCCACCAGGTGGTCTGATTGTCGCAGGCGGCCAGATCGACGGCATGGCTGCCGATATTGACCTGGGCATTCAGCCCGATCCGGCCCATCCACTCGGTGAAATCCGCCATGCCGGGATGGTTCTTGACCTGCTCGGCATCCCCGATTCGCTGCCAGACCCCAATCGGATAACGGTCCCACTTGTCCATGAATGGAGGATGGCTGACGTCCTTGCGGGTCAGCGGAGTGGCCGAGACGCTTTTTCTCGCCACCGAGAGCAGCGTTGCCCTGTCGGTGCCGGTGAAGATTCTGACGGTTCCGCTGCCGGCGGTCAGAACGGGAAGGATGCAGGACTTGCCGTTCAGGGAAATGACCTCAACCGGCCCCTGGGCCGTGGCGACGGTTTCGATTTGATTGGCCGCCGTGAGTTCAAAGTCGGCATAGAGCTTGGACAAAAACACGGCGGCCTTCTCGGGAGACTGGAATTTGAATTCCTGCGCCGTTATCCCGTCGGCTTGTCCGGGCAGTTCTTGGCTCTGAAACGTGCCATAACCGCGCAATTGATGCTGCCGCCAGGAGGAGTCAACTGCCCCTGCTGTCAGCGTGAGGCAGAATAGTGCCAATGCACCAAACCGAATCTTCCGGTTGCTCTGCTTCCCGAGCGATATAAACTTTTCCTTGACCATGTTCATTTTCCTTTCAATGCGATAATCCATAGCAGAATCATTTAGAAAAGAATCATTTTTCTGCCTGCCATGTTTCTGCCCTATTTTCTATGTTGCCCTAATTCCCCGTTCTGGTCAGACTCCTGGAGAGGGTATGTGCCGAATTCCGCCACGGCATCTTGCAGGGCTTTGATGTGCGCTTCCGGCCAAGGCATGCCTTGATCCGGGCCACAGAAGTAACCGCCATCGCGGCCCAGTTGCCAGATCCGTCGGCGGACTT
>JBDRBD010000234.1:0-5245 GCA_043823025.1 Candidatus Omnitrophota bacterium
GCCATACCACTGAGGCATTTTATATTGCGGAAGGGGCTCTGAAACAGATTCTTTTTGACCTGAGGCGGGATATGTCGGACTCCTCCGACTGGTTCGACGGCGACATCAACGGCTTGATCGTTGACGGAAGTCCCATTCCTGCGCCGAATCCAACCACGTGGACCTATGCCTGCAAGAATGCCGCCATGGGGGATGGGATTTTTTCAGTGGAGTTAAAGGAAATTGTAGGGAACCGGGCGGCCATGCTGGTTCGAACAACCGGGACCTCTTCCGGGATAACGCAGAAGCTGTTGACGGCTGTTCAAATGGTTAACCTGAACGCATGGAACAATGTGATTTTCTCCGGCACCGGACAAGCCGGCCATGCCATCAGCGGAAATGTGGATATCCGCGGCTCCGTCCACATTCTTGGGACCAGTTTAATAGCTACCGACCTGGCGATGGATTTGAGCGGCAGCGGGAATATCGGGAACAACTATGTCGGGATGCCGGCAATCCTCCGTTCAAGGGTTCCGAATCCGCCTACCGTTGATTTTAACGGGGAAATGGTGGAATCCTTGGGCGCTGAAGTTCGGATCAAGCGCGGGAAGCTCGGGCTCAGCGGTACGGCACTCGCAGGGAGTGTCGACGTAATCGGGAATACTGTAAAAGAGACGCTGGACAGTATCTATGTGACCGACGGATACGGCGGTAATCAAGGTTCACTCAACGTGAATTCGGACAATGGGATTGCAAATGGTTATGACGTCGGAGACGCGGTCACGTTTCAAAACTTTTCGAATAGTTACAAAGACGATGACGGGACGGTCTATCCCACCTATTCCGATTATATCGCAGCGAAGGGCATGGACTTAAGCACCATCGCTGGATGGAGCGGTAAAATCGACGACACCACAGCTTCCTTTACAGGGACTGACGTCCACGGCAATTCCATTGCCTGGAACCAGGCGACCGGAATCCTAAACGTTTCAGGTGTCATCTATGCCAATGGCAGTGTGGATATCGGCAAGAAGAGCACGACGATTATGTATGACGGCATCGGCACGCTCGTGACGCTTGGCGCCAACTCGGACATCATTATCCACGGGAATATTTACTCACAGGGGCAGTTTACGACCGATGATACCATGGCCTTTATTGCCGAGCGGAATGTCGAAGTTGCCACAGGCGGCGGGGAGTCCCAGATCAACGTCACGGGCCTTTTTTACGCCCAAAACCAGATCACCTCCGCGAAACAGAGCCAGCTGGTAGGGGTCTTCAATGCCAATTATTTCGATATGGGAAGCCAGGTTCCGAGCATTTATCATGTCCCGAGTTTTGATCCCGCGAATCATCCGGGCCTTATCGCGCGCAATCCTATTTTCTTCATGAAGCACTCGAGCTGGCAGGAGGTCCAGTGAAATTTTCCCTCTTCTCGGATAACAACGGAAAGATTGCATTCCCGAAACTATCCCTTCCGTTTGGAAAAAATCCCAAGAGAAGCCTTCAGAGTACCTGCGGTTTAGACATCGGAAACCACAGCGTCAAGTGGCTCGAACTTCAGGGCGATGAACAGCTTGAGGTGGTCGGTTTTAACCTCGCGACGATCGACAAGGAAAGAGGGCGCCACGGGGTTTTGATTGCTCTTCGAGAGGCGGTAAAGGGATCTGGGGGGGGAACGACGCGCCGCATCTACGGCTCTCTCAGCGGACATTCCGTGATCGCGCGCTATGTCCATTTTCCAAGGATGACGCGGGACGAGCTTTATTCCCATATTGAGGTCGAGGCGGACAAGTACATTCCGTTTAACATCAAAGATGTCATTCTAGACTGCTATATCCTTGAGGAAAGGAAGGAGGATGGGAAAATACATGCCCTGGTCGTTGCGGTCAAGAAAGACGTAGTTCAGAATTATCTGACCCTGCTCCAGGAGGCGGGCCTTGAACTGGATGCCTTGGATGTGGATACGTTTGCTCTTGTCAATGCCTTTGTGAATGCTTTTGAAAACCGCACTTCTTCATCGCAATATCACGCGTTGCTGGATATAGGGGGCAGGACGACAAACATTACCATTCTTCACGGGAAAACATGCCTTTTTTGCCGGGACGTTCAAGTTGGCGGAACCGATTTCACGCAGGCCATTTCCGAACAATTGAAGCTTGAAATGGATGCGGCGGAAATGGTAAAATGTAGCGGGGACAAATCTCAGGAAGAACTTCTGAAGCTGATTGAAAGTCCCCTTGAGAGCTTGGTGAACGAAGCAAGAATCTCGTTCGATTATTTCGAGAATCAATACAACGGGCGGCCTGGACAGATATATGTGTCAGGAGGTTCAAGTCGTTTGCCCGGACTGCTGAGTTATTTGCAGAGTAATTTCAGCATTGAGACGCAAGCGTGGGATCCTTTGGAGGGCTTCACGGTGGCAAAACATATTGCGTCGAAGGTTCGGGACTCGGGCGCAGGTTTGGCTGTTGCAGTCGGGCTGGCCTTGCGAGGCAAAGCGTGATCACACTGGATCTCCTTCCTCCGGAATACCAGAGGAAAAAGGCGCCGACGACCGTTAATCGGATTCCCGGCATTGCCAAACTGCCCTTTCAACGCCTTACCAAAATTCCGCTTCGGACTGTGTACCTTTACGGAGGAGGCTCCCTCCTTATTCTTTATACCCTTGTCTTTTTGGGGATTGTCATCACTAACCTGAGTTTAAATGGGCTGAAAAAGGGAATGGAGCAGATTGCTCCTGAGAGAGACCGTATCACGAAACTGGCGAAGGAATATAACGAACTTCAGGTCATTGACAAAGCGCTCCAAGAACTTGAACAGCAATTCAGTTGGTCCAAAAAGCTCCAGCAACTCAGCAGTTCTCTGGTGGGGGGCGTTTGGCTGAATGAACTGTCATTGTCAAAGAGGCAGGGAGAAGAAACGCAGCAAGGAACCAAGGCTATTCAAGAAAATATCTTGGTTTTAGCGGGGAGTGCTGCCTCACCCAGGGGCGACCAAATCGCGCAGGTCGGACGCTTCATCCGGAGCCTTAAGGAGAATTCAGGTTTTTTTTCAGATTTTTCCTCCGTCGAATTGGAATCAAGCAAACGGCGCACCATTCAGGCGATCGAAGTCATGGATTTTAAAATCATTTGTACGTTTCGGGAGGGTGTGCTTGATTAAGAGAAAAAGCGGCCCAAGCCAACGGCAATTGGTCATCGGCGGCGTGTTTGTTTTCCTCGTGGTAACGGTTTATTTCAAGTTCTTGTTGGGTCCCGCCTTCGGGGAGCTCCGTTCGAAGCGCGTCGAACTCGGCCGCCTCAAGCAGGATCTGACCAGTTTGAAAACAGCTCAGGCAAAACTCCCAGAAATCCAGGCAGGGATCGCCCGTCTCCGGGAAAAATCCATGGAACTTGAGACGCGATTTCCGAGCAAAGAGGAACTGCCGGGGCTTCTGGAGCGGCTTTCGGAAGTGGCAGAGAAAGCCCAGGTCAAAATTGTGGAAATCCACCCTTCTGAGCTCCTGCGGTCCGAAAAAAAGTCTTCGGGGCCCTTTGAAGAATTACCTATTGCGATTACGGCAAAAAGCGGGTATCATGAATTAGGGGCCTTCATCAATCAACTTGAGAATTCGGAACGGATTTTTGCGGTAAAGGATATCAAAATAAAATCCGATTCCCTTGATGAAAAGAGGCATCATGTCAAACTGGTGGTGGGAACGTTTGTTCGTGAAAGGGGGAATCCGTAAGGGGTGCAAGTTCGTTTTTTTCTCGTGATGCTTTTTTTGGGATCGGGCCTGAGTTTAGAAGCCGCCGATTTTGTTTATAAGAAAAGCGGGCGGGATCCCTTTTGGCCCTTGGTGACAAAGGAAGGAAAATTAATCCAGGATTTTGGGACGATTTCGCTTGAAAATATTTTTTTGGAGGGAATCATCTGGGACCCGTACAGCGATTCAATCGCAATGATTAACGGGATGATTTTTCGAAAAGGGGAGTATGTCGGGGATTTTGAAATACTGAAGATTGAAGAGGACCGGGTCACGTTGCGTGACGGAAACGAAGAACGATACCTGACTTTAGAGGAAAAACTTTAAACCATGAAAGGAGAAACCATGGGTCTGTCAGCGCGGAAAGGATGGGGTTGGGGTCTTTTGATGGGGGCAATTTTGGTGTTTGGGGTGGCAACAGTATTTGCACAGGAGGAACCAACAGCCCTGGCTCCCCTGGGTCCCGAAGCGGGCATTGTTGAGACGACTCCCGGCAATATCACCATGGACTTCAAGGATGCCGATATCAATAACGTCCTTCGGATTCTTTCTTACAAAAGCGGTGTCAACATCATTTCAGGGAAAGATGTGCAGGGTCTTGTGACCATTCGCTTGACCGATGTTCCCTGGGAGAAGGCGCTGGATGTGATCCTCAGAACCTATGGCTTTGCGTATGAGCGGGAAGGGAATATCATCCGCGTGACCACCGTTGAGAACCTTGAGAGAGAAGAACTCACGACCGAGGTCTTTGTTTTGAATTATGCAAAGGCCTCCGAAGTGATTGAGTCGGTTCGAGATATTCTGAGTGACCGGGGACGCGTCCGCTATGATGGGCGGACAAACGTCCTGATTGTGACCGATATCCCGACCAATATTTACAAGATCAGCCAAGTGGTCCGAAGACTGGACCAGCGCACCCAACAGGTGTTGATTGAAGCCAAGATTATAGAAACTTCCCTTGGCGACGAAGACACTCTCGGTATCGACTGGAACATTCAGGTCGCCGCCAGAGGCGGTGCAAGGCCCACGACATGGCCTTGGAACAATCAGAGACTTCCAGGAGAACTGAAAAGTTTTGGGGGAATTGCAGATACCACGTCGGTGAGCGAGGTGACTGTTGGAAGCGGCGGTGCTACAACGACTTCTACAGCGACCGCTGCATTTCCAACGCGGCAAGGTTTTCCCTATGTGTCGACAGACCAATTTACTTTCGGAACACTTGCATTTGACCAGTTCTCGCAAGTTTTGAGGGTATTGCAGTCGCGGCGGAACACCCGCATTCTCTCCAATCCGAGGATCACGACGCTGAATAACCAGGAAGCCACCATCCTTGTTGGAGAGGTCCTTGCCATTCCCATCTTTGAACGGAATGACAATACCGGCAACATTGAGATTACTGGCTACTCCGAAAAGGATCTTGGAGTTAAGCTGTCCGTAACCCCCCATGTGAACGATGAGGGAATGATCCTGGTTGAGTTGAAGCCGGAAATCTCGTCCCTTTTGGGATTTGACGAGCTA
>JBDRBD010000235.1:0-2318 GCA_043823025.1 Candidatus Omnitrophota bacterium
CTCAAGAAGAGAAAAAGAAAAGCGAAGACGTCTTCAATAAAATTCTTGAGGAGGAAAAGACCGAGGAAAAAAGCGAAACGGTGAAAGAAGACGAAGCGACCGACAAGGAAAAAGAAGAAAAGGAAAAAGAAGAAAAGAAAAAAGAGGAACGAAAACAGGACAATCAGCTCCAGCGCGCCATCGATATCATCAAAGGGATCAATGTCTTTCGTTCTTTTAAGAACTCCTAGGGGCTGAAATCATGTATGTGTTAGGCGTCGAAACGTCTTGTGATGAAACAGCCTGCGCGGTTGTCCAAAACGGAAAAAAGATTCTCTCCAATATTGTTGCGTCAAGTCTTGAGGATCACAAGCCCTATGGAGGGATTATTCCGGAGATCGCATGCCGCTCCCACGTGGAATTCATGGTGGCTGTTCTGGAAAGGGCGTTGAAAAAAGCCCGTCTTTGTTATGAGGACATCGGACTCATTTCTGTGACAAACGGTCCCGGGCTACCGGGGTCTCTCCTCGTCGGCCTCGCAACGGCCAAAGCGCTCAGTTTTGCAAAAAAGATTCCACTTTTGGGCGTCGACCATCTCCAGGCGCATCTGTATGCCTGTCTCATGCGGCCGCGTCCGCCCCGATTTCCGCTTGTTGGGATGGTGGTTTCCGGCGGGCACACGTCGATTTTCAATATCGAGGCAGTGGACCGCTTTAAAAAAATCGCCGAAACGCAGGATGATGCCTGCGGGGAGGCCTTTGATAAGGTGGCGAAAATGTTAGGGCTGGGTTATCCGGGCGGCCCGCTGATTGAAAGGCGCGCCAGGGCCGGCAATCCCAAGGCCTTTTCTTTTCCGCCCCCGATCGCCCATCCTCATTCGCTCAATTTCAGCTTCAGCGGAATCAAAACCGCCGTGTTGTACAAGATCAAGGAGTTGCAGGGAATGCAGATTCAGCCGAAAGGCAAACGTCGCCCGAAGGATGCGATTCCGCCGAAACCTCTGAGGCCTTCCGTGATTGATGACCTCTGCGCCAGTTTTCAGAAAGTGGTGATCGAGACGCTGATGCAGCGGGCACAGCTTGCCTGCGAGCGTTTTTGCGCGAACACGCTTCTTCTCGGGGGGGGCGTGGTGTCAAATCAGGCATTGAGGGAGGAATTTCAAAAACGCTTTCAAAGGGCCGGTCTCGGCGTCCTTTTTCCTCCCAAAGGCCTTTCGCTGGACAATGCGGCAATGGTTGCGGGTTTAGGATATCAGCTTTTCCGGAAGGGGTCGCGCTCTTCGCTGGATCTGGCATGTGAACCCTTGGGGGCAAATTATTCTGCTGCGCAAAACTAAAAACTAAGAGAATTATTAGTTTTGCTTCGCAGCAATATTCTCAGGCAGAATAATTGCTCCAAAGCAACAATAGAAATTTCTATTGTTCTTGCGAAGGAGAATAAATGGAAGAAGAGTTGGTGATTCTTGCAAGGATTTCAATCGCCACCCTTTTGGGCGGCATTGTCGGGCTTGAACGGGAACAGCATGGCCGTGCAGCCGGTCTGCGGACGCATATCTTGGTCTGCGTCAGCTCGTGTCTTGTGATGTGTCTTTCGATGTTTCTCGCGGAACACTACAAATCCGACCCCGCTCGAATCGCAGGTCAAGTTCTTAGCGGTATCGGTTTCCTCGGCGCCGGAACTATTCTCCGGTTCCGCGTTTCGGTGAGGGGGCTGACTACGGCGGCGAGTCTCTGGGCGGTTGCCGGGATTGGGATTGCCGTCGGGGCCGGTTACTATTTTGGGGCCCTCGTGACCACCTCCTTCGTGCTGATGGCCCTTTATTGGTTCACGAAAATTGCCGACAAACTCATGACGCACCGGGATTGGTTTAAGAACCTTGAGATTGAAATGAAAGGGACTTTCGAAGGCCTGGAGGAAATTCGAGAAATTTTATCGGCGCATCAAGCAGAGATCAGGGATTTTAACGTTGCAAAGGAAGATGCGGGGCAGGTCACTTTGACGCTGGAACTGAGGCTGATGTCGTCGCGTGACCAAGACCCGATCATGAAGGAAGCGATGGCCTTGGAAGGGGTGAAGCGGGCCCTCTGGAAGGAGGTCTAATGAAGCCAAGACTTATGGAACGAAGCGACATAAGTCTTGGGCTGAATTTGACCCTTGACATTTTTCATGGTTCTGTTTGAGAAAAAATGTCAAGGGTTCAATTCGCACAAACAGAGATGCGATCCAGAGGAGATTGATTTACAACGTCTTAAGACGTTGTAAATCAAGTGCTCATTGAAGGAGGTATGAAATGGCGATGATACGGCAGAAAGGAAAGGCGGCAGAGGAGAAGATTCTCG
>JBDRBD010000236.1:0-10041 GCA_043823025.1 Candidatus Omnitrophota bacterium
GCCGCGGTGGCGATGGGAATCTGCCTTTACCGCTTTCGGATGCCCCTTTGGCTTGCGAGTTGCCTTTTTGTGCCGCTCGTCGGTTTCATCATCTGGTTTGGCCAATCGGCGCCCCTGACGATGCCGGCAGTCGGCGGAATCCGGCCTCAAGTCCTCTGGAACTACGTCATTCTCCTCTACTGTTTGGCCGCCTCGGTCATGCCGATGTGGCTATTGCTGCAGCCGCGCGGGTATCTCGGAGGATTTTTCCTTTACGTCATTCTGGCGGCAGGGATTGTCGGCATTTTTCTGGGAGGGGATCGCGTTCAGTATCCCGCATTTCTGGGTTGGGTTTCTGAAGGGAAATTTCCGCTTTTCCCGATGCTCTTTGTGACCATCGCCTGCGGTGCTTGTTCCGGATTTCACGGAATTGTCAGTTCTGGAACCACCTCGAAACAGATTGACAAGGAGCCGGACTGCCGGATGATCGGGTACGGCGGAATGCTTCTGGAGGGCCTTGTGGCAGTCATCGCCCTGGCGACCATCATGATTCTGGCGCCGGGGGATCCGGCAATACAGCAATCCCCCGGAAAAATTTACGCCGATGGGCTGAGCCACTTTGTCATGCGGTTTGGAATATCCCGGGACTTTGCCAGGGCCTTTGTTCTTTTGGCCTTTGCCACGTTTATTTATGATACGTTGGATGTTGCGACAAGGCTTGGGCGATACCTCTTGCAGGAATTGGCCGGATGGAAGGGAAGGTGGGGGAGTGTCGGGGCAACGCTTTGCACCCTTATCCTCCCCGCGTTATGTGTCAGTCTGAGTGTCAAAGATAGTACCGGGCAAGTGATACCCGCATGGAAAGTTTTCTGGACAATCTTTGGGACTTCGAATCAGCTTTTGGCGGGATTGACGCTTCTTACAGCGACAATCTGGCTCCTCCGCTCCGGGAAGCCGTGGTTGGTGACCGGCATCCCCACCGTCTTCATGATGTCCATGACCCTTTGGTCCATGGTGCTATTGGCAAAACCTTGGTGTCTCGCCCTTGGGCAGGGAAGGTGGGTTCTAGACTACATTGCCCTCATCGCCTTGGTGTTAATGGGGCTTGCCGTCCTCATCTTGGTGGAAGCGATGAAAACCATCAGGCGTTTAGCCTGCCGCCGAAAACAGAGTTCTGCTTAGCCTCTCGATAACTCCATTTTGACGAGCTGTTCGGCCTCGAGCCAATCCGAAAAATCATTTCCGCTGGAATAGCCGCGTTTCTCGTAGAGCTCGTAGGCCTTCTTTTGGATTTTTGCCCGCATTTCTTCAGGCCCAACGACCCTGCCTCTCGGCCTGGTCAGCGGGGAGAATGCTCTCCCTACCGATGTCGTCCTTGTGGACGGTCTTGTCATTCTTTTCAACATCTTACACCCCCGTGTATGTTATTTTAGCAACGAGAAATTCTCGTAACCCTAATATTAACAGGTAGTTAATATTAACTTCTCGCGTTGCTTTTCACGTAAGATTATATTGTATTAAGACGGACAGGTGTTGTCAAGTTTTATCATCACGATGCCCTAATACGCACCCCCTCCAAGGCTCTTCTCCCAGAGCCCCTTTTCCTGTGCGCACTCCCTGAAATCGGCATTGAACCGCTTGCTTTGACTTTTGATTTGTGTTAAAGTGAACAAGGTATTTTTGCAATCTTTCGTAAATTTTTGAGGAGGCACTATGGGATTTCGGCTGATTCCGAAAGAAGGATCTTTCTTTGGGCTGTTTGAAAAGGCTTCTGATAATCTCCTTGCCGCGGCGCACTTACTCGTTGAAACCATGAACCATTTTGAACAGATTTCTGAGAATGCGCGGCGAATGGAACGGATCGAACACGATGGTGACGTCATTATTCATGAAATCATGGCGCGGCTCAACCGCACGTTCATCACTCCTTTTGACCGCGAAGATATTCATGAACTTGCCTCTGCCCTCGACGATGTTTTGGATTTCATCGAAGCGACGACCGAACGCTTTGTTCTTTACAAAATCAAGGAAACCACCCCTTACGCCGTCAAGATGGCGGATGTCATCGTCCAGCAGGCAGAGCAGATTCACCTCATCATGCCGCAACTCCGCCGCATGCGCCATCAGAACATCCTCCAGCACTGCATCGAAATCAACCGCTTAGAGAACGTGGGGGACCGGAATATGCGAGAGGCTGTCGCCGCACTCTTTGATAGCCAACCTTCACCCCTCGATGCAATGAAATGGCGCGAGATCTACGAACAAATGGAAATCGCTACCGACAAATGCGAAGATGTCGCGATTGCGGTTGAAGGTATTGTCCTAAAGAATGCGTGAGTCTTAACATGCCTTCGTTCGGATTGATTTTTGTTCTCACCCTCGTTCTGGTTGCCGAATTTGTCAACGGATGGAATGATGCCTGTAATGCCATTGCTACCGTTGTTTCTACCCGTGTCCTTTCCCCCACTCAAGCCATTTTAATGGCGATGGTGTTTAACATCATCGGAGCCATGTCCGGAACCGCGGTTGCCGCGACCATCGGGAAAGGAATTGTGCATGTGGAAGTCATCAATTTGACCACGATTGTAGCTGCTCTTGTTGCGATTGTTCTTTGGGGTGTGCCGGCTTCCTGCCTAGGGCTTCCGATCAGCATCACACATGCCTTGCTGGGCGGTCTCGCAGGGGCAGGTTTGGCGACGGCCGGCATCAAGGCGATGTACTGGGCCGGTTGGCAGAAGGTGTTTATTGGTTTGGTGTTATCAACCTTTCTAGGTTTTCTTGGCGGTTTCGTCCTGATGGCCGTCATCTACCGGCTTTTTGCCAAAATATCTCCTTCCATCATCCGTCGGCTTTTCGGGAAAGTCCAGATCCTTTCCGCGGCTTTTATGGCTTTTAGCCATGGTTCCAATGACGGACAAAAGTTCATCGGGATATTTTCACTGGTACTTCTTTTAGGCGGCGTTCACTCCGCGTTTCATGTGCCGCTCTGGGTGATTCTCATTTGCGCATTAACCATGGGCCTTGGAACTTCGATTGGGGGGCGGACGGTTATCCGGACGATGGGCATGCGGATCACAAAACTTGAGCCAGTCCACGGTTTTGCCGCAGAGACGGCCGCCGCCGCTACCATTGAAGTTGCAACCCGTTTGGGCATCCCGTTAAGCACGACGCATAGCATCACAAGCTCCATCATGGGCGTCGGAGCGACCCGCCGATTCTCCGCTGTTCGTTGGGGGGTGACGCGGGACATTGTCACCGCATGGCTGTTGACATTCCCTAGTTGCGGCGTCATTGCTTGGGGCGTCGCGAAAGCCGCCCGGTTCTTTATCCCCTAACTCTTCTGCCTCGCTTCTTGGCCTGTGTCTTATTTGCTATAATCAGGGTGCCGTTGGTTGAAAGCCATTTATCTTTAAAAGGAGTACTTCAATGGACTGGAAAATATTCTTTGCCACCTTCGGAAAACTGTAATTCCTTCATTCAAAAAGCGGATTCGCTGCCAAGGAAGGAGGAGGCCGCTCTCGCATGAAAAAAGCCGTTCTTTTTGCCTTATTCACACTTGTTGTAGCCACATTTCTCATTTCAGTGGGATATCATTTGTCAAAGTCGGAAGCGCCTCGAAGGCAAATTCCCTTTTCATTACCTCCTATCCCGTATCAACCGCCTCCGACGATTGAATCGGGGAAACACGGACTTGACATCTCTGCCTCGAGGTATCAGGAAAGAATGAGGTACCGATTGCAGGAAAGTGCATTGAACGCGTGGGCTCATCGGCCGTTGGATCCTGAGTGGCAGGTGCAGGATGGACTCTGGGTGACAATGGACGGCCGAGAGATCGGAGAGCAAAGCGGAGAACTCATTGCGGGGCAGGGAGACGGTTCCGATAACAACGCCAATGCATTACTTATCGCAGACGACAGTACCGACTACATCTTTTCTGTATTTTTCAAGCTGTTGGACCGGGATACGAGCGATCCCTATACAAAATTTCATACGAACTACTTCGGTTTCTACCTTAGATACCAAGATGTTAACAATTTCGTACGCGTGGACTTGTCAGAAGCCTATCGCCCTGCGGGAGTTCAGTATGTGAGGTTGCTGATCCGCGAGAAGGGGACGTTTATCCCTGTTGTGAATATCCCGGCGCAAGGTGTTGATCCGGAAGCCTTCTTTGAAGAATGGCATCAATTGATTGTTTCGGATGGCGGAGGCGAGGTAGAAGTTTATCTCGACGGTACGCTCCTTCTCAAAACCTCTTATACGACAAAAGTCTTACCGGGGCGGAAAGGCTTTTTGGCCAATATCGCGACGCGCATCCTTTGGCGGTGGTGGCAAATTGGGGCTCGTACCTTCTCAAGAACCCTCTAGGAAAGGGACCATGCCATGGATCAAAACGAAGGATCTTTTTTCAAGGAGCTTGCACAAAGAATTGAGAAGTTAGAAGAGCGTTTGGCGCGTATCGAAGAACAGCTGAGGCGACCCGCCGGAATCGGCGTCGCGAAGCCTCAGCGCCCGATTTCTCCGCCGCCCGTACCCCAGAGAGTCGCTGTTGCGGGCGAAGAGAGCGCAGAAACGAAGATTGGAAAGTATTGGCTGAACAGGATTGGCGTCGGTGCCATCATTTTGGGCTTTGGTTTTCTCATCGCCTATACATTCCGTTATTTTGGAGTTTTTGCAAAGCTTGGCACGGGGTATTTGCTTGCATTGATTTTTGGCGCAGTGGGAACATTTCTCGAAAAAAAGAAAGATCTTCGATGGTATGGCATGGGGCTTATCGGCGGAGGGTGGGCCCTGCTTTATTTCACAACCTATGCCGCGCATCATATCGAAGTCGTCCGCATCATTGATCATCGATCGCTCGATCTCTTCTTCCTTCTGCTCATCAGTATCGGCGCGATCTTCCATTCCTTCAAATATAAAAGTGAGATTGCCACCGGGATTGCTTTCATTCTTCCTTTCATGACATCGGCCATTTCCCACGTCGATACGTTTACATTACTTTCCTGCCTGATGAGTTCTTGCGCCCTGGCCTTTCTCATCCGGCGCTTTCAGTGGCACCGGCTGGCCATTGGCGGCGCGATAACCACTTACCTTGTTCATTTGATATGGATTAAACCGCAAATCACCTTTTCGCCGATATGGACTTCTACCTCGGATGTCGCTCATACCCGTTTCTGGTTGAGCATCGGCTTCCTGACGACCTATTGGTTGCTATACCATCTTCTTACCTTTTCGCTCCCGACGACAAAAACCAAAGATGAAAATATGTTAACAGGCCTTAGCATTGCGAATGCCGTTGCCTATGGCCTCTTGGGGAGTTATGAAATTTTCAGGATTGCGCCTGAAGGCCGATTTGCTTTTCTCTTTGGATTAGGGCTGCTTTATTGTGCGACGGGCATTCTGAAGAGATTACAAGAACGCTCTAAACTGCCGACCGTTCATGTGCTTCTAGGCATGGCATCGATTGCGGCGGCCCTGCCAGTGAAATTTGCACACCCTTGGACAAGTTTCGCATGGCTGATCGAAATCTTTTTAGCGACGGTTCTGGGTTGTTATTTGAAACGCCCTGCCTATCGCATGTTTGCTTTTGTCTTTGCCACGATGATGTTGATTCGCTTTCTCATCAAAGATCTTTTGTTAATAGAACCCGTTCATCTTTGGGGCCTGTCTTTACAGGCCAATGTGTTGGTTGCATCCACCGCCATCGCCTCGATGTGGGGTTCTAGTCTTCTCATCAAACGACCCTCTTATCGTGTGTCGCTTCTTGAATCTGAGAAGTTCATCCCGGAGACGCTCACGGTCTTCGGGACCTTTTTTCTCGTCGCCATTCTCTGCAAGGAAATCGGAACCCATTGGCTAAGCCTCGCTTTCATTTTAGGCGGTGCATACACATTGGGAACTGGCATCTACTTTTCGGATAAGACATTTCGAATATCGGGGTTGGCGTTGCTGGGATTAGCGATTCTGTTCTTCCTTTTCTACAATCTTCCCGGCGTGAATACGATTTACCGCATCTTCTCCTGTCTCATATTGGGCGTTGTCCTGCTCATTGCCTCATTGGCATACGCAAGATATGAGAAATTTCTCAGGGAGAAGTGATGCGGTCAACATGACGTCTTGAGGTTGGTGCGGTGGATGTTTCCAGCGTTCGGATTCACTTTTTTGTTTTGTGTGTGTTATGTATCCTGTTTGTCCCCGCAGCGCTTTCCGCCGAGGAAGGGGGTACGGCGACCGCGGAGAGCCAAGCGGTAAACTTTGAGGCCTCGAAGGCCTTTGACGGTGCGATGAACACCGGTTGGAAGGCCGAGATGGGGGAGGGGCCCGTTTCCCTCGTCTACACCTTTTCTTCATCCAGAACCCTCCAGCGCATCCAGACTGCTTTCCCCCCTGGGAAGGCCTATCTCTATCATATCGAGGCCAGCCAAGAAAATTCCGGCGGCCAGAGCCGGTGGACAACCCTTGTCCCCGAGAAGCTTGGCAAAAACACCATGACGGATGCTTTTGAGCCGGTAACGGTCACGGCGGTGCGAACGACGCTCCGCAATCTCCTTCAAAACAGTGGGTTCGAGCAGGGTGAATCGGTCGAGGGATGGGAGATGGGGGATGGCGAACTCACCACTGTGCCCGATGAAGTCCATACAGGGAAGCGTGCCATCCGGGATAGTTCCGGATATGTTGTGATGGTGTATCCCCTGAATCTGTCCGTTGAAGGCCAAAAACCTTACACATTTTCTTTTTATGGGAAATCCCCCGACAAGGCGACGGGGTATCTCCTCGTCTTTGCGGAAAAAGAGGATATGACCACCGTCGAGCTCGAAAAATCTCTCGGCATGTTCCGTCCCGAATACACCTTTCAGCGAGCCGCTTTTTTTCTCCCCAAAGATGTGACCTATCTCCAGCGGGCCAACTTCTACCATTTCAACCAAAAGGGAGTGATTTTCTACGATGATGTTTTTCTCATCCCGGGATGGACTCCTTCCGACATTCCGGAAATCCGGGAGCAGATTTTTGAGGGGCCCGAACCCTCCGAAGAAACTCCGGAGGAGAATAAGATAGAAGCAGTGGACGACCGAGAACACAGATGATATACTGAGAAAAAGGTTATGGCATGCCGGATCCGAAAAACCTTCCTTATCTTTTGAGACTTCTTGACGATGATTCCCAGCTGGTCAAACAGGCGGTGTTGCAGGAGTTGGCCGCATTTGGGGCGTCGTTAGAGGAAGAACTTTCCCAACTCCCGAAGCCGCCGGATGCTAACCAGCGGCAGCTTCTCCAGAATCTTCTTAAAGGATACACGCGGTCATGGCTTGAGAAAGCGTGGCCGCATTGGTTCCGCTTCAAGGATGACAAGAAGAAACTTGAGATGGCGCACACGCTCCTGGCTGATTTCCAAAACGGCTCGAACCACCCGGTCAAGCTCAAGACGCTGCTGGACCAGTTGGCGAAGGAATTTGCGGCACAAAACCCGAAGGATGTGAGACAGCTCGCCGAATTTCTTTTTCATGCAAAAGGACTGAAGGGCGTTCCGGAATCCGACTACTTCAATCCTTTGAACAGCAACTTGGTCTATGTGATCGAAAAGAAACGCGGCATCCCGATCAGTCTTGTTTGTATCTACATGCTAGTGGGCTATCGGGCCGGGCTCGATATTGAAGGATGCAATTTCCCGGGGCATTTTTTGGCGAAGACGGTCGTGGGCGGCAAAACGGTCTTGGTGGATTGTTTCAACGGCGGGGAATTCGTGGACGAGAAGCGCCTTGTGGAAATGAATCCGGAGATCGCCGAGACCATCCAGGAAATCATCCATACGGAGACCAGCGCCGAAGCGCTCATGAACCGCGTTTTGAGAAATTTGATTCGCGCCTATCAGGAAACGGACAACCTCGCCAATAGCCACTTGATGCTCGAACTTCTGAAAATGCTCGAGAGGGAAACTACCCCCTTGATCTATGGCAGTGATTCGTACCTTCATTGAAAAAAGAAAGGACGATGATGCGACGGATCAGACATTTTTGCCTGGGCGTGATCTTGTTTTTCCTTTTCTGGGCCGGGGCGTCTCAAGCCGAAGAGGGAATCATGAAAATCCGAATTCAAACCACCAAAGGGAATATCGAAGCGAAGCTTTATGTGAAGGAAGCACCGAAAACCGTCGAGAATTTCCTGACGCTTGCCCATAAGGGGTTTTACGAGGGGGTTCTCTTTCACCGGGTGATCCCGGATTTCATGATTCAGACGGGCGACCCGACCGGAACCGGCGCGGGAGGGCCCGGCTACACCTTTGCGGATGAATTTTCGCCGAAACTCCGCCACGACAAGCCGGGTGTGCTTTCAATGGCGAACGCCGGTCCCAACACCAACGGGAGCCAGTTCTTTATTACCGAAGTGCCGACCCCGCGGCTCGACGGCAGGCATTCTGTTTTCGGGCAAGTGACCGAAGGAATGGATGTGGTTCATGCGATTGCCAATGTGGCGCGTGATTCTCAGGACAAACCAAAAGAGCCGGTCACGATAGAAAAGATTGTGATTCTAGAGAAATAGTCCTATCCGGAACATCGAGGAGAGAATCCCATGAGCGAGCTGAAAGAAAAAGTCCAAAAAGTGATGGATGAAATCATCAACCCCGCCCTCGCCCAGCATGGGGGCTATGCAGAACTCATTGACGTAAAAGACAACACGGTTATCCTCCAGCTCAGCGGAGGCTGCCACGGCTGCGCCAGCGCCGCGATGACCCTGAAAATGGGGGTTGAAGCCACGCTCAGGGAAGAAGTGTCCCCGGACATCGAAGTTGTTGATGCTACCGACCACTCCGCCGGCAGGAGTCCTTACTTTTAAAGGGTAATGGGCTGTTTCATTCTTCAAGTTTCCCTGACTCACCCCCTTCTCCGCGATAACATTCAGAAAAGGAACAAAGCCGATGGCTGTTTCCGATGAGGATGTGTTAAGAGCACTTGTGGCACTTCAGGATCCTGAAAGAAAGCAAAACCTTGTTTCTCTGAATGCCATCCGGGATCTCAGGATTGAGGGCGGAAAAGTCCATTTTCGACTCGAACTGACGATGCCGCCGGGCGCAGCGCGGGATCAGTTGCGGGAGTTGGCGCGCGATGTGGTTAAACAGCTGAGCGGCGTCTCGGAAGTCGAAGTGATCATGACCTCTCTTGTCCAAAAATCACCTTCCACAAAAAGGAGTCCGGCTTCTTCAGAAGCCCCGCGGCAGGCGTTGCTTCCCTCGGTGAAGTACGTCATCCCGGTCGCAAGCGGAAAAGGCGGCGTCGGGAAATCGACGGTGAGCGTGAATCTGGCGCTTTCTCTGGTCCGGGCCGGCTTTCGCGTCGGGCTCTTGGATGCCGACCTTTACGGACCTACGCTTCCGACCCTTTTGGGAATTCGCCAGAGGCCGGAAGTGACGGAAGAAGGGCAAATACGGCCCATCGAAAAACACGGTCTCAAAGTGATATCGATGGGATTTTTCCTCGGAGAAGACGAGGCGGTAATTTGGCGGGGACCCCTCCTGCATCAGACGATACGCCAGTTTCTGGGCGACGTCGCGTGGGGCGAATTGGATTATCTATTAGTGGATTTACCGCCTGGGACAGGGGATGTTCAGCTGAGCCTTTGTCAACTCATATCGATGTCCGGCGCTGTCATCGTTTCAACGCCCCAGGATGTTGCGCTCGCGGTTGCTTCGAAAGCGATCGCTATGTTCCAAAAATTGAATTCTCCCATCCTGGGCATCATTGAGAACATGAGTTATTTTATCTGCCCTCATTGCGCAGCGCGGGAAGATATCTTCGGCTCCGGCGGCGCTCAGAAGGCGGCGAAGAAGTTGGCGATTTCTTTCTTGGGGGAGATCCCTCTTGCTGGTTCCATCCGCATTCACTCCGACAGCGGAAATCCGATTGTCCTTTCCGAACCAAACTCGCCAATCTCACAGGCATTCTTTGCGGCAACACAAAAGCTTGTCAGTGGATTGGGCGGAGTTAATCAACGCAAAAGCAAGATATTTTAATTTGCTTTTCGCCATTTCGTCAAGTAAACTTGTAGAGACTTGGGAGAAGGAATTTTTTT
>JBDRBD010000237.1:0-2690 GCA_043823025.1 Candidatus Omnitrophota bacterium
GACCCTTGAGTATCTTTTGACGTTGGATCCCCATCATCCTTTTGCCCAGGGCGACCTTGAAACGGTCGCATCGAAAATAAGGGATAAACGGCAGAAAGGGGCGATGGAAGAGGCCACATTCAAAAGGCAGGTGCGGGAAGCCATGCCGGCGCCTCCGAAGGAAAAAGCAAGTGCGCTGCACCGCGCCCAGCAAGATTTTTACGAAGTGGAGCAGTGGAAGGCACCCCAGCGGAAAAAAGAAATCCTCGATTTTGAGAAAGTGGAGGGCGTCGGAGACGGTGCGCATCCTTCCATGGAACAAATCGCCCTTTATTATCAGCAGCAGGCCTATCAGCTTCAGCATCAGTATGACGACATTGAGGGAGCCATTGTCTATTATGAAAAGGCAATGGCCATCAGGCCTTCTTCCAGCGCCGCAAACGGCCTCGGTGTTCTCTATGAACGGAAAGGGTGGTATGTCCAGGCCGAAGATGCCTATCGTCAGGCCCTTGCCGTGGATGCCTTTTATCTCGCAGCTCATACCAATCTCGCCCTGCTCTATGATCGGCTGGGCCGAACGGAAGAGGCGTTCAAGCATTGGAAAGTCCGGGCAGAGGCCGGAGGGAGCGGGGATTACTGGACACAGAAAGCCCGGGCTCACCTGGAAAAAAACCTGGGTAAATGGTAACGCGAGGTCTTAAAAAGACCTTGACAAATCTCCTTGTGCCATCTATACTAACACGCAAGAGGATTTACTGCTAAAGCAGACTGCGGGTCCCACATTTTTTTCATAAGACACCATAAGTCAATCCTGAAAGACACCGTTCAACCACACGAGAACCCATAAACCATACAGAAACCTGTCACATTCGTTCCCTCATCGATGAAAAAAGAAAAGGCTTTTCTGATTGACGGAAGCGCCTTATGCTATCGAGCATTCTACGCTATCCGGGCGCTTTCCACGACGGACGGAAGACCCACCAATGCCATTTATGGCTTTGTGTCAATGCTTCAAAAGCTCGTTTCAGAGGAAAAACCGGAATATCTGGCCGTTTCCTTTGATCTGAAAGCGGAAACGTTTCGGAAAAAGGCTTATGAAGCGTACAAAATCCATCGAAAGCCGATGCCGGATGAATTGGTAGAGCAGCTTCCGGTCATCAAAGAGGTCCTGCACGGTTACCGGATTCCGATTTTCGAAAAGGAAGGTTATGAAGGGGATGACGTATTGGGAACGCTTGCAAAACTTCTTTCCGAAAAAGGCATCGCCGTTTACATCGTGACCGGAGACAAGGACATTTTTCAATTGGTGGACGACAACATTTTCGTTTATCAAAGTCACAAAGACGGACTGGTGTATGACACGAAAAAGGTCCGCCAGCGGTATGGGGTGGGGCCTGACAAGATTGTCGAAATCATGAGTTTGTGCGGGGATGACAGCGACAATATCCCCGGCGTCCCGGGAATCGGCGAAAAAACGGCTGTCGCACTGATTCAGAAATTCGGAACCCTCGCACGCGTCTTGGCCAACGTGGACAAAATTGAAGGAGAATCCCGTCGGAAAAATTTGAAAACGTATGCCGATCAGGCAAAGCTTTCGCGCGAGCTGGCGACGGTGGATACGAACGTTCCCCTGGAGATGTCCTTGGAGGATTTGCGGCTCAAAGAGCCGGACTGCGAGAAGCTGTATGCGCTTTTCCGGGATCTTGAATTCCGTTCGCTCCTTCCGCAGTTTTTGCCGCGTTCGGACGGCAACGTCTCCTACACAGTGGTGCGCGCGGAGGCGGAATTCCGGAAATTCCTCAGCGCCCTCAGACAGGAAAAGCGTTTTGCATTCGACTTCGAAACCACTTCGGAAGATGCGCTTCTGGCCCAACCCATCGGTATTTCATTTTCCTGGAAGGAGCGCCAGGCTTTTTACGTGCCGCTTGGGAAGGACGGCATTCCGAAAGAACGGTTCTTTCAGGAAGTCCGCGGCCTCTTCGAAGATGAGACCGTTCAGAAGATCGGACAGAACATCAAATACGAAACGCTCATTTTGGCCCGCCAGGGAATTTCCCTCCGCGGCATCGCCTTTGATACGATGGTGGCCTCCTATCTGTTAAACCCTTCCAAACCGAACCATAATCTGGTGGATATCACGCTGGAATATCTTCATTTCAGGAAGACATCCATCTCGGAGCTGACCGGAAAGGGGGCCTCGCAGAAATCCATGGCCGATCTTCCGCTTGAAACAGTTTCCCAATATGCCTGCGAGGACAGCGACGTGACGTACCGCCTGAGCCGGATCCTGGAAAAGGACCTGCGCGTCAGGGAGCTCGACGACCTTTTCCATCAGGTGGAACTTCCCCTGATCGAGGTTTTGGCTTCGATGGAACGCTCGGGCGTCGCGATCCATACGGAATTCCTGAAAGACCTCTCGGAAGAGATGGAAAAGAAACGGCTCCATCTGACGAAAGAGATTTATCAATTGAGCGGCTGTGAATTCAACATTAACAGCCCTAAACAGCTCTCGGAAATCCTCTACAAAAAACTTAAACTCCCGATTCTGAAACGGACGAAAACAGGCGTCTCTACCGATGGGTGGGTGCTTGAAAACCTTGCTGCGATTCATCCTTTGCCAAAGACCATTGTCCAGTACCGCGAAATTTCGAAGCTGAAATCGACCTATGTGGATGCCCTCCCGAAACTCATCAACCCGGAGACGGGAAGGG
>JBDRBD010000238.1:0-7720 GCA_043823025.1 Candidatus Omnitrophota bacterium
ACCAATACCTTCATCATCGTTCGCATCATGGAACCGTTTTGGTTTCTGGCGGGTTTGGTGGTCATGCTCCCTTACTTGGAAGAACAGTCAAAGGCAGCTGCGGGGAAGGCGTCGTGAAGGGCCGCATCCCGTTTTTCATCATCGCTCTTTTCCTCCTTTCTTTGATCCTTCGACTCCTGTATGCTTTTTGGTATCATACCCCTCCCTTGGGAGACGGGGTCGAATATCACCGGCTCGCACTTTCCCTTTTGGGAGGGAAGGGGTACGTGAATGAAAACGGCGTGCCGATTTCCACGTATCCCCCCTTCCATCCGTTTCTCCTTTTTCTCTCCTACTTCTTTTTCGGTGTTCATGCAGGGCCGGTTCGGTGGATTCAAGCCGGAATCAGCGCCTTGACAGTAGTATGGATTTATCACCTCGGGGTCCTTTCGAGAGGGGAACCAGAAGGGAGATGCTCCGGAGTGGTCTCGGCCTGCTACATACCGTTGATCACTTACGCCTCGGCCTTTTGGTCCCTGTCCGAGAATCTTTTCCTTTTTCTTTTGAGTTGGGCGGTCCTCGTTCTGTATCGCCTTTCCAAAGAACCGAGCTTTCAGCGCACCTTAGGGTGCGGCGTTCTCTTCGGCTTGGCGGCTCAGGTGCGCGCAGTGGGATTCCTTATTCCAGGGATGGCTTGCGGATGGCTTTTGTGGGAAGGACGCCGCACGGGGAAGCCGCTTTTCCGCTGGGCGGTACTTCTCCTTCTCTTTTTCTGCGTCACGATTACCCCGTGGACCGTTCGAAATTATCTTGTCCATCGGGCATGGATCCCCATTGCTACGGACGGGAGTCAGGTTTTCTGGCTTGGAAATCATCCCTCGGAAAAAGGATTCGGTTTCGGGAACCCCGAAGCAGCAAATAAAATTTCTGGACGCGCCTCGGAGGTCGAGGCGTCTCGGCTCTTCGTGGAGGAAAACCTGCGGTTCATCCGGGAAAACCCAGGAGAGGTTGCGCGACTTTCTCTTTTCAAATTCCTCTGGTTTTGGTATCCCTTTGACGGCGACACGCATCGTCTGGGGTCCCGTTACAACTACTGTTACGGGGTCGTGTTCAGTCTCGCGCTTTTGGGCGTCTGGTACAGCCGGAAGCGGTGGAAGGAAGATTTATTTTTCTACCTTTTCGCCCTTTATTTTTTCGCGGGCGCAATGGTTACCTACGGACAACCGCGTTTCCGCCTCCCCATCGAGCCGCTCTTGATTATCATGGGGTCATGGGGGATCCTTGGGCTTAAGGATCGCTGGGGCGCGCGGAATGCCAAGCTGACGGTTTTTGGTTTGGCGGGGGCGCACTTACTCCTCGGTGTTTTTTCGGAATCTCTCAGGGTGTTGGGAAAGCAACTTCTCGGAGGGAGCTTTTGAGCCAGGCGCGGCGCATCTTTAAAAACTTCACCATCCTCTTTGCCTGCCGTATTTTTGTCCGAATTTTTTCGTTTATCCTCGTCATTCTGATTGCGCGCCTTTTGGGTGCTGTGGGGATGGGAAGATATTCCTTCGTTTTTTCGTATGTCACCCTCTTCACCATCTTTGCTGACTTCGGCATCAACGAAATGCTCATCCGTGAGATTGCAAAGGACAAAGAGCACGCCCGTGCCTATGTGGGAAGCGCATTCCTGGTGAAGGGAATTCTCTCTTCGGCCGTTCTCTTGTTACTCGTTCTCTCGGTGCGTTTCTTTGAAATTCCGGAAGGGTCCTATTGGGCGATTGCCTTTTGGGGAATGGCGTCCCTTTTAAGTACGCTTTCCGGAATCCTCATCTCGCTTTTCAGGGCCTACGAGCGGATGGAATACGAGGCCGCTTTTCAAATCTTAAGCACGCTCCTTGCGGCACTGCTGGGTCTTGCCGCACTTCTTATGGGATACGGGATCACCGGAATCTTTTTGATGTACTTTGTTTCGCACGTATTCAGTTTTTGCTTCGCGGTCTTTCTTTCCTTTAAAACGATTTTGAAGGTTAGAATCCTTTGGGAGGATTTTTACAGGATGGGCCCTCTTTTGCGGCTTGCGCTGCCGTTTGCCTGGGGCGCCATTTTTGTTGCCATTTACTGCCGCGTCGATACCGTCATGCTTCAGTTCCTGCGCAGCGAGGCGGAGGTGGGGTGGTATGGCGCGCCCTATCGACTCATCGAAGTCTTTTTGTTCATTCCCGGCGCCTTCAGCATGGCCGTTTATCCTGTCATGTCCCGTTATTACAGGGAATCGAAAGAGAAGTGGCACCGGCTCTATCAATACAGTCTGAAGGTCATGTTTGTGTCAGGGCTCCCCATCGCGCTCGGGACTGTTTTGATTGCGCCCCAATTGATTCCGCTCCTCTTCGGAGGGCAGTTCCTGAAATCGATTCCGGCGCTTCAAATTCTCGTCTGGCGCAGTTTTTTGGCTTTTCTCACCGGGGGGGTCTTTGCGTCCGTCATTCCTTCCAGCTACACCGTTCACTATTACAATGCATTTGCTTTTGTGGCGGCCCTGATCAACATCAGCCTGAACGCGCTTCTCATCCCCCGATACGGATATTTGGGGTGCTGTGTGGCGGCGGTTGCAACAGAATTAGTTGTCTTAGCGTCCGTTTTCTTCATTTTTGTCCGTATCCTCCGACAAAAAGCATCCTTGAGGATTCTGGGGCGGCCCTTCCTGGCGGGGATGGTCATGTTTGCTGCCGGATGGGCGGTGCGGAGTTTTCCGCTTTACGGGATCCTGCTCGTTACAGCGGCTGTTTACACCATCTCCGTTTTTGCATTGAAGGTCTTCACGCAGGATGAGCTCGAATTTTTAAAGAGTGTTTTCGGAAAAAAGTTTTCCGGGAAAAGTGACATTTTAGCCCGTTAAAATATGTGGTGAGCTCTTCATGAAGATTGCCATCCTTTCAATGACAGAGCACCCCACTCCGCCCCCCAAAGAGGGGGGTGTGGAGCGGTCTGTTTCGGAATTGGCTGAGGACCTCCTCCGGCGGGGACATCAAGTCAAGCTTTTTGCCCTCGAGGGAAGCCGCTTCTCGTCGGAACTCCATACCATTCCGGACAAGGGGAAGATGGAGACGCGTAGTTGGCGCCTTTATAAAGAGCTTATGCGGCATAAAGAGGACAGCGAAATCGTTCATGACAACACGAATTACAAGTTTTTTCCGAGATGCCATCCCAAAGAACATTTCCTCGTCACCTCTTGGGGAGATACGAACCGACGGTATCGCTTCCTTTCCAAAAATGTAGTCTGTGTCAGCCGCGCCGCAAGAGACCATTACGGGATGCCCTTTTCTCCGGTGGTTCCGGCCGGTCTTCCGCGTCTGTCCGAGATCCCTTTTTTTCCAAAAAAAGAAGAATATCTTGTGGCCTTTTCACAGATTACTCCCTTCAAAGGCGTCCATGTTGCCATCGCTATTGCGCAGAGGACGGGAGATCGCCTGATTATCGGAGGACGCATCAAAAGTGCGCGATATTTTCAAGAAGAAATTGCACCTCATCTCAATGACCGGATTACGTATGTGGGGGAGGTCGGGGCGGATAGTCGACGTAAATGGGAGCTTTTTGGGAAGGCCAAGGCCTATCTTTTCCCCACACTAAACGTGGATGCGGATCCCAGCACTCTCAAGGAAGCCATGGCGTGCGGGACGCCGGTTATTGCCCTAGCCAATGGGGGCGCCTCGGAGATTGTCATTGACGGGAAAACCGGGTTTGTGTGTCAGACAGTAGCCGACATGATTCAATCCCTCGGGAAGCTTGACCAAATCGATCCGGCCGAATGCCGGAAGCATGTGGAAAAGACATACACTTTGGAGCGAATGGTCGATCAATACGAAGCCCTCTATCACGACGTCCTTTCAGGTAGGACGTGGGGAGAAGAGCACCGCCCGGAGAGATTTTTTCTTTTGCAGAAGGTAAAACGGAAAGTGCGGCGCCTCCTAGGGCCTTCCCGAAATTCCTCTCTTTTTTCTTTTGACTATGAAACCACGATGCGCGAAGCGGAAAAGTGTTTTCAATGGGGAGATATGCAGCATGGCTAAGTGTGCTGCGGTGCAGAAGATTCAAAAGTTTTACAGGGACTTTCTGCGGGACGAAAAAGACGCCGTGATGCTCAAGGAAACACTCAAAGATTTTTATGCCTCTTATGCGCCGTATTACGCTTTTGTCGGTCCCAAGGGAAAAAATGCCGAGCGGCGGGTTGCACTGGCTCTTGATACGGCAGAGAAAGCGGGCCGTCATTTGGAGCTTGGGTGCGCCCAGGGGCACTTTGTGCTGGAGGCCGCAAGGCGGGGGGTGCCGTCGGTCGGGCTAGATATTTCGTGGCTTGCGATCCAACGGGCCCGCGCGAATCAGCAAACTGATCCCCCCCGAGAAAAAGTCTATTTTTGTCAGGGGGATATGGAATGTCTGCCCATCCGAGAGAATCAGTTTGATCTCGTGACGTCCTTTGAGAACCTTGAACATTTGGTTTCACCCTTTGCTGCCCTCGCAGAAATAGTTCGCGTCTTGAGACCGGGGGGTATTTTGATTCTGGATTGCGCGCATGGTTATGAATGGGTCCGGATCAGGGGGCTGGGACAGGTGGTGCAGAATCTTTTTGTCCTTTTCAGGTTTTTTCTGAGCTTTTTGAAGATAAAACACGTCCAGCGGAACCTCCCCTTGGTCCATCCGAGTTTATGGGATTCAAAAAAGGACGCGTTTCGTCCGGATTATGACCGCGTCAGTCGGTACAGCTCCAAAGCGGTTTTTGATTTTCTCCGCGAAAAGGGAATGCGGGTCAAAATTTTCGATACCTTTTGTTGGAAGAAAGATGCGGCCCTTCAACAGAAAAATCGGAAAGCATTCCTTTATTACCACCGGCTTTCCCGATGGCCGCTTTTGAAGTATTTCGGAAACGCGATCCTCATTGTAGCCGTGAAGGGAGAAGGGGAGCCCGAAGCCCTGGAGCCCTGGGACAATTATTTTTTGGAAAGCCAGGCGGATGGATAGGAGTAGGATGAAATACCGAATTAATACCCGGAAGGAAGTGCCCATTCTCCTTTATCACGGGATAGGCCTTCCGGATCCAAACCAGGACAATCTTCCCCTTGAGGAATTCCGGCGAGAGATGCGGTATCTTGCAGAAAACGGCTTCCATCCCATTCGTCTTGACGACCTTTTGGATCACGTGGAAGGGAAGGTGGAACTGCCTCCGCGACCGATCATCCTTACCTTTGATGATGGCCAAAAGACCGTATATACGAACGCATTCTCTGTGCTGAAGGAACATGGTTTCACGGCAACGGTCTTTTTGGTGAGTGATTTCGTCGGGAAGGGAACGAAATGGTTTTCCACAAGCGTCTACCAATGGTATGACGAGGATCCTCGAAAGCACACCACCCTGGAGGATATCTATCAAATGGACTTTTTGTCCTGGGAGGAGGTCCTCGAGATGCGCCGGGCCGGGATGACTTTCGGATCGCACGGGGCAACTCATCCAGCCCTTTCCAAACTGTCGGATTCGGAGTCGGTCCTGGCGGAACTCCGGCGTTCCAAGGAAATCATCGAGACCCAACTGAAAGAACGAATTCACTTTTTCGCCTACCCATGGGGATTTTGGAACGAACCGGTCAGGAAAGCGGTGGCAGATGCCGGGTACCGCGGCGCCTGCGCTGTCCATAACAGGCCCGGTCAGCCGTGGATTCGTCCGGATGACCCTTTTGCGATCCGGCGAGCCATCGTGCAGCCTAACGCTGTTTGCGAAGATTTCAGACGGCTTTTATCGCCGGAGTATTGGCTCCGCCGGGATTTGCGCCTGCGTCTCTGGCTTTGGGGAGAGAAAACCAAACTCTTGGTTCCCTATCGCGCCGCAAAGCGTTTTTTTCTTCATGCGGCAAAGGGAATCCAAAAAGAAAAGCCGGCCTCCGGCGTCTGCCCCATTTGCCATTCAGAGAAATTGAATATGAAATTCAAAAAAGATTCTTTTACTATTGTCGAATGCTCCGCCTGCCGGATTCAGTTTGCGTCCCCCCTCCCGTCGGAGGATGAGCTGGAACACTTTTATACAGGGAATTATTTCCGCGGAAAGCGCGGATCCTCGCAGATGGGCTACGACGATTATTTCGATGACCCTGTCGTGCTTGCGGAAGCCGAGAAACGGCTCGAAAAAGTGCAGCGCTTCAGGCATCAGGGGAAGCTTCTCGACGTCGGATGTGCGGCGGGGTATTTTTTAAAAGCGGCAGAAAAAGCCGGCTGGGAGGTTCAGGGGGTTGAAATTTCGGAGGAGGCAAGCCGTTATGCGCGGGAACTTCTGAAACTGGATGTCCGGACGGGAACCCTCTTTGATGTGAAATTTCCAAGCGAGACATTTGATGTTGTCACACTTTGGGATGTCCTGGAGCATATACCGGATCCCTCAGCGTTTTTATGCGAAATTCATCGGCTTCTTCGAGGCGAGGGGCTTCTCGTGGTTCTGACGCCCAATATCGCAGGCCTCCGCGCCCGCTTGATGGGGAGGAATTTCATCGGATACCGTCCGCCCGAACATCTTTATTATTTTTCTCCGGCGTCCCTTCAGACGCTGATCCTGAAAACGGGATTCGCCCCGGTTTCCATCGAGACCGAACCCGATTCTCTGGCTTCCGATGCGATTGCGCAACAGACCGGTACAAAGCGGCTTTACCGCTTGGTTGAAAAGCTCGATCCGGCCGGCCTCTTCAAACGCATCTATTTCAAGGGGACGGGAGCGTTGATGCGGTTTTTCAAGGGGGGGATTCTTCTGACCCTCTATGCGCAAAAAGCGGAACTTGGGGGGGAAAAATGAAAATCTGTTTTATCGCACCTTCTTTTCACTGGGTTGGCGGAGGATCGGAAACGATCGTCTATTGGTTTGCCCGTATCCTGCAGAAACGGCATGAGGTGAGTGTGCTGTGCGGCAAACCGTTCATGGATCGGCAGCCTTTGCATACCGGCACGACACCCTTTCGGCGAATCGAAGCGTTTTCTTTCTCGCGGGATGCAATGCTGGTGAAGCTGCTTGCGAAATGCTTCCGAATGGAGCTTTACGACGTTGAATCTCGCCTGTTCTTCCATATCGCTGCGGCTTCCGGAAGCATACGGCAGCACCTTAAGCAGATGGACGTCGTTTCGGTGCATTATGCGATGGACAGTCTCTTGTTTTCTTCGCTGTTGCGGCAATGGGGAGTTCCTACGGTATTTCATCTTCCGGGGGTTCGGAGGCCGCATTTTTTTGAACAGGATCATGCCTCTTTTTATGTGGCCAACAGCCTTTTCACAAAGGCGATGATAGAATCCCGCTATTCATCCCGGCTGGACGGTGTGGTGACGCCGGGCATATCACCGCTTCTGTTTGGAAAATTTCCTGAGGACGAAGGCGCGGTCCATCACAAGCGGATTCTTTATGTCGGGCGCCTTTCCCCTGAAAAAGGCATTTCGCACCTTCCCGATATCTTTGAGGGCGTAGTAGCCCGGCATCCCGACGCCGTTTTGACGGTTGTCGGCGATGGCCCGGAACGCCGCCGCCTCGAATCGCGCCTTTTGGAAAAAGGGCTGTCTGAGAAAGTGGTATTGACGGGTCAGTTGGGATATGAGGAACTTGTCACGTATTATCATCAGGCGGATCTTTATATTCATTGTTCCAACAAGGAAAGTTTTGGAATGACAGTGCTTGAAGCAATGGCCGCGGGTTTGCCGGTGATTGCTTCGGACCTTCCCATCATCCGTCAGGTCACCG
>JBDRBD010000239.1:0-5381 GCA_043823025.1 Candidatus Omnitrophota bacterium
AACGGTAGGACGGCAAGGGCGATCCCGCTGGCCTGAAAGGCGAGGAGATTCCCCTTTACGCGCGGATTTTGGGCATTGCCGACAGTTTTCATGCGATGATTTCGGACCGGCCCTATCGCCCGGCCCTGACGATGGAACAGGCAGTCGAGGAGCTTCGTAAGAATAAAATGACTCAATTCGATCCGAAACTGGTTGAAGTCTTTATCAAGACATTGGAAGAAGAAGGATTGTGCCAGACGAGTAAGGGGGGGGAGATGCCATGACCTATCCATCGAAGTTTTTGGAACGGGATCTTTCAAACCAGTCTATTTCAGTGCTGATCGTGGACGACGAAGAAGGGCCCCGCGAAGCTCTCCGGATGATCCTGAAGGACCGCTGCTCGGTGTTCACGGCCAAAAACGAAACGGAGGCCTTTCATCGGCTCTCGCAGGACAATGTAGATATCGACATCGTGGCGCTGGATATTCGGCTCGGCGAAAAAAACGGCATTGATGTGCTGCAGAAAATCAAACAATTGACTCCGCAGGTGGAGGTTTTTCTCATCACGGGTTATCCGAGCATTGACACAGCCATACGGGCGATGCGATTCGGCGCTTATGACTATGTGGTGAAACCTTTTGACAAGGATATGGTTCGGGAAGTGGTGCGGAGGGGCATCCTTCGGCAGGAACAAGCGCTTTCAGAGAAACACCAACCGCGCCGCATCAATCAACCAAAACTCTAGAGATAAAAAAGGGGGAGGTTCAGATGGAAGGAAAAGAACGGAAATTCAAGGTGCTGATCGTGGACGACGAAGAAGGGCCCCGCGAAGCTCTCCGGATGATCCTGAAGGATACTTACGAGGTGCTGACGGAGGAGAGGGCGGAAAGGGCGCCCGACCGGATTCTCAAGGAAAACGTCGACGTGGTCGCGCTGGACATCAGGATGCCGGGAATCAACGGGATGGAACTGCTTCAAAACATCAAGAAAACCAATCCGGATGTGGAGATTTTCCTGGTTACCGGCTACCCAAGCGTCTCGACGGTCATCGAGGCGTTGCAGTTCGGCGCCTATGACTATGTGATTAAGCCTTTCGACCAGCAGGCGGTGCTGAATGTGGTTCGAAGAGGCCTGAACCGTCGCGGTCAGAACCTGCTGGAAAAACAGGTACTGGGCGATCTTCGGTTCCTGAGATGGGTCTAATCGAATTCTAAAATCGAGGGCGGTAAGGATGGGGGCAACCATTTTAGATCAACGGGAAGAGGTCAAAACAGAGCGCCGGAAATACGCGCGCGTCGCGACCAATCTGTATATCGCCTATTCGCTTCCCGGGAGTGAATCGCAGGAAGCGGGTGTATTTATCACAAAAAACGTGAGCGGCGGAGGGATGCTCTTTGAGAGTTTGCGCGAGGTCGCGGTCGGAACCTTATTCGACCTGGCGATCCATCTTCCGACATCCCCGCTTCCGCTTCTTGCAAAAGGGAAAGTGGTGCGCGTCAAGAAGACCCGGCCCTATGGCCGCTATGATGTGGGCGTATCGCTTGTGGAGATTCACGAAGAAGACAGGCGCGAACTGGTTCAGTATCTTGTTGCGACCCTTTTCACGAAAAGTGACTGCGAAAGTCTTTTTGGAAAGAGAGAATCCTCCGGAAAAACGGTTGGCGAAGAACCTGAACCGAAGGAAGTACAGGTAACATTGTAGCAAAGGCTCCTCCCCCGAGGGTGCCCAGGCCTCCGGCATTTGCCGGGGGCCTTTTCTTTTACTTGACGCGGTTGACAATTCGTGTTAACGTATTTAAACTAAACGAATAGTGAAAGCGGCCATCCCATGAAAGTAGCAGTCATCGGAGACGGAGGATGGGGGACAACCCTTGCGATTTTGCTGAGTCGGAAGGGTGAAGACGTACGGCTCTGGTCCGTATTTCCAGAGTATGCCGCACTGCTTTCGCAAAAGCGCGAGAATGTCAAGTTCCTCCCCGGTATTCCTATCCCGAAAGAGATCGCTATTTCTTCGGACATTCTCAAGGTGGTTGAGGGGACGGAGGTGATTGTATTGGCTCCGCCGTCTCATTTCATGAGGGAAGTGGCGGCGAGACTGAAGGAAGTCCCCCTTTCGGACAAGATCTTGGTCAGCGTTTCGAAAGGCCTTGAGAACAAAACCCTCTTTCGGATGTCGCAGGTGATTCGGGATGTACTGGGAAAGGGGACTCGTCTGGCGGTTCTTTCCGGACCGAACATCGCGTATGAAATAGCGCAGGGTCTTCCTGCTCTGGCAGTGGCCGCCTCAGAGGATGTGAAGGTGGCCCAAGCCGTCAAGAAGCTTTTTACCTCGGAAAACTTCGGCGTCTATCTCGGCGATGACGTCATCGGCGTGGAAATGGGCGGGTCCCTGAAGAATGTCATCGCCATCGCAGCCGGCATTACGGATGGGCTGGGGCTTGGTACCAACGCCAAAGCCGCTCTCTTTACTCGCGGCGTGGTGGAGATGGCGAAACTGGGAATACGGCTGGGGGCGAGGATCGAAACGTTTACCGGTTTAAGCGGACTGGGAGATTTGGTGACGACGTGTTTGAGCCCCAAGAGCCGGAATCGCTGTTTCGGGGAGGAAATCGGGAAAGGACGCCACCTCGAGGAAATTTTAAAGGGGACGGAAATGGTTGTCGAAGGGATCCGGACGGCCACTTCGGCCCTTGCGTTAGGCAACAAATTCCAGCTGGATCTCCCCATCACCCAGGAGATCAAATCGGTTCTATACGACGGAAAGGATCCCCATCAGGCGCTGAAGGATTTGATGACTCGCCGTCGGGGTGAAGAACTAAAGCTCTGGCATCAATAGGAAACGGACTTTTCCCGAGCAAGACTTTCACCGGGGTGTAGCGCAGCTTGGTAGCGCACCTGAATGGGGTTCAGGTGGTCCTCGGTTCGAATCCGAGCACCCCGACCATAAACCGCTCGCTTGCCCTGTACCAGTGGTTTCGCTCTGGTACAGGGCGCGCTCGGGTTTATGGCAAGCCATCACGGACGATCGTAGCGAGTGGTTTATGAAGCCCTATACCGGAGCGAGCCCTAATATGATGCAGTGTAGGGCGAGTGACTGGTATAGGGCCAATTGAGAATGCATTACGTATATGTACTTCGAAGCCAAAAAGATCAGCTCTTATATGTGGGGATTACAGATAATCTGGATGATAGATTGCATCGTCACGAAGCAGGTAAAGTTCCGGCAACTCGATATAGAAAGCCATTGGAATTAATTTTCTATGAGGCGTATACAATGAAAAGTGATGCTCTTCGACGCGAACGTTACTTTAAGACTTCCAAAGGCAAGACAACATTAAAGACGATGCTCAGGGGTTATTTTTTCTCACAGTCGAAAATGGCAGGCCACATATGAAAAAAGTCATTGTAGGACTTATCGGGTTGGGAACGATCGGAAGCGGAGTGGCGAAGGTCCTCCGCGAGCGCGCCGCATTTCTTGAACGAAGAACGGGAGTCCGGCTCCAGCTCAAAAAAATCTGCGAAAAACGGTCGGGCCTCACGAGAAAACACGCCTTGCCGCCGGGGCTGGTGACCAAGGATATTCGCCAGGTCCTGGACGACCCGGAAATCCAGATTGTGGTGGAGCTGATCGGCGGAATCCATCCTGCGAAGGAATATGTGATGGAAGCGCTTCGCCGGGGGAAGCATGTCGTTACGGCGAACAAAGCGCTTCTGGCCGAGGAAGGAAAGGATATTTTTGCCCTCGCGGAGAAAAAGAAAAAATGCGTTCAGTTCGAGGCGAGTGTGGGCGGGGGCATTCCGATTATCAAAAGCTTGCGGGAAGGGCTTGTCTCCAACCACATTCAGGCCATCTACGGAATCATCAACGGGACTTCGAATTTCATTCTGACCCGGATGGCGGAGACCGGATGCACGTTTCACGACGCGCTGACCGAAGCGCAGCGGAGAGGATACGCAGAGCGCAATCCTTCCCTGGACATCGATGGAGTGGACTCGGCGCATAAACTGGCGATTCTGGCGCTGTTGGGGTTCGGGAAGCAGATTCCGTTTGCGAGGATCTCTATCGAAGGAATCCGCCACGTGGCCCCGCAGGATATTCAGTATGCGGGAGAGATGGGATATCGGGTCAAGCTCCTGGCCATCGCCAAGCAGACGCCGGAAGGGCTTGAGGCCCGAGTGCAGCCGACGCTGATTCCGAAAAACCATCCTCTGGCCGCCGTGAGAAATATCTACAATGCGATTACGGTTCAAGGCGACCTGGTGGGGGAGACTATTTTCTACGGTCAGGGCGCGGGGAAGTTCCCGACCGCCAGCGCTGTCCTTTCGGATATCCTCGACCTCGCAAAGCGGGCCGATAAGGACAATGTGTGCGCTTCCTTGCACTTTAAGGGTGGCATTCAACGGATCAAGCCGATGGAATCGCTCACGTCGCGTTACTATTTTCGGTTTCATGTGGTGGACCGCCCCGGCGTTCTGGCCAAGATTTCGCGCCTCCTGGGGCAGCACAAAATTTCCATTGCCAGCGTTGTCCAGAAAGAAACCTACAGGACCCGGAGTGTTCCTTTGGTGATGGTAACGCACGAGGCGTTGGAACGGGCTGTTCGTCGAGCACTTCAGAAGATCGACCGGCTGGAGATTGTGAAGGCCGGGTCTGTCTCTCTCCGGATCGAGGAGTTGTGATATGTACCGAGGCGTGATCGAACGGTATCGAGCCTACCTTCCGGTGACGAGGAAGACCCCTGTCGTCACGCTGTTGGAAGGGGACACGCCCCTCCTCCGCGCCCGGCGGCTTGAAAAGGAACTGGCTCAGAAAGGCCTTGAGCTTTACCTCAAATACGAGGGCCTGAATCCGACCGGCTCTTTCAAAGACCGGGGGATGACAATGGCCGTCTCGAAAGCCGTTGAAGCAAAATCGAAGGCAGTCATCTGTGCGTCGACCGGAAATACTTCTGCCTCGGCGGCCGCCTATGCCGGAGCCGTCGGGCTCCGCTGCGTCGTGCTGGTCCCCAAGGCAAAAATCGCGCTCGGGAAATTGGCCCAGGCGCTCATTCACGGCGCAAAAGTGATTGCCGTCGACGGAAACTTCGACGACGCGCTCCGCCTGGTGCGGGAAATTGCGGCAGCGTATCCGATCACCCTTGTAAATTCCCTCAATCCGTATCGGATTGAGGGGCAGAAGACGGGTGCCTTTGAAATCTGCGACACGCTGGGGTCCGCCCCCGATTACCACGCGATCCCCGTCGGGAATGCGGGGAACATCACCGCCTACTGGAAGGGCTATCAAGAATATAAGCGCTGCGGGAAGATTACGGCCCTTCCGCGGATGATCGGATTCCAGGCGTTGGGTGCCAGTCCCATTGTCCACGGACGTATTTTCAAGCATCCGAAGACCATCGCGACGG
>JBDRBD010000240.1:0-2986 GCA_043823025.1 Candidatus Omnitrophota bacterium
TTTCAGGGGTGGCTCCCCTCCATTCCGGCCCAGGTGTTCCAGGTGGCGCCGTTTCCGCTCATGATTTTTACCCTGGTCCTGATGCACCTTGCACAAAAGGAATCCTTATTAAAATGGGCGGAACACAGCCCCTGGAAAAAAACACTGCTGCGGATTTTTGCCGGGACCGCCCCGGCGGCCCTGGGAAAACCTCATCGGGCGGATTAAAACATTCTCCAAACATGGAAACATTCCAATTTAACACCTTAAAGAGAGTATCAAGGTGTTTACCCGATTTCATTGTCTTAAAAAACTGCAACCATTGGTTGCACAAATCTGATGGTCGCAAAATGAATGGGAGAAACCGGGGGGACATTAAAACGGGAACTCGGGTTCAGGTTGTCCAAAAACAGAACCAGCGTACCGGTATCTGACGGAAGGAATCGTCAAGGATATTCTCAAGAAGTCTTCCACACATCCTCACGGAATTATGGTTCGCCTGAACAGCGGCGTTGTCGGCCGGGTGAAAAATATTCTTTAGTCAGGAGCAGGCCCCTTTACGTTTAGGTTGATGAAATAAATTTAAGCTGTTATATGTCTTTTCGATATGTTTGAGCGATCCATTTTCGTCATCTGTTTATAAAAGGGGCAAAGCAATGGCGCGCAAGAAAAAAACATCGACTCCTCCCCAAACTGAATCCTACCAGCATCCCACCGCCGATTCTCTGATGCGGCCGGAAGTGGGGACACAGGCTCAGTTTCGAAATAAAAAAGAACCGGCCAAATATCGCTATGATTATGATTCATCGCTGGATACCGATTACTGCTGATTACGAGGATAACAATGCAAAATTCCGATAGTCTGAGGCGATTGAAAGAGCTCTTCAAAGAGTTGTTTCAGCTTGATACGTCAGATCTTGATTTTGGCCTCTACCGCCTTTTCCGTCTAAAACGGGCAGAAATCGAAGCGTTTCTCGACAAGCAGCTCCCTGATGAGGTGAAAAAGGCATTTGCGTCCGTGACCGATACCGAAAGGGAAAACATACAAAAACAGGTGGAAGCGTTGGACAGGCAGGCCCGGGAATCTGTGGCTGACGACGCCATTCTTCCCACCGGCCAGCCCAACCCCAAGTACGCACAGACAAAGGCGGTCAAAGAATATGCTGAGGCATGCAGGCGATTGGAGACGGCCAAGGTCTCCGAAGCTCAGCGGGCAGAAATCTTTAACCAACTCTACGCCTTCTTTGCTCGCTACTATGTCGAGGGCGATTTCATTCCCCGCCGGTTTTTCGGGGCGCGCCCTGCCTATGCGGTCCCTTACAACGGCGAAGAGGTCCTTTTTCATTGGGCCAACAAGGACCAGTACTATGTCAAAAGCGGAGAGGCCTTCAGGGACTATTCCTTTACAATTTCCACTCTGCAGGGCGAATATCGTGTACGGTTCAAGCTGGTCGAAGCGACCACCGCTAAGGACAACACCAAGGGGGATTCCCGTTTTTTCTTTCCACTGCCAAAGGAAGCGGCCTTCGATGGAGCGACACGAACCCTCACTCTCCCATTTGAATATCGACTCCCCAACGAATCCGAAGCCGCCAGGTATGGCGCCAAAAGCAAAGCACAGAATGCCATCCTGGACAAAGCAACGCCTAAGATCCTAAAGGCTGTAACCGATGACATTCTTGGTGCGGCGCTCGAAACCCCGTCTCCGACCGGACGGGAGGCGGAGGGGGACGCTCCGCCTTCCCTTTTGCGCCGGCGCCTCACTCATTTTACCCAAAAAAACACCACCGATTACTTTGTCCACAAGAATCTCGGCGGATTCCTGCGGCAGGAACTGGAGTTTTTCATCCGCGATCAGATTGTCCACGAGGCTGACCTCGAAGGTGATTTCGATGCCAAGCGCCGGATCCTCCGGGTTTTCCGCAAACTGGCCGACACGGTCATCACCTTCCTTGCCCAGATCGAAGACGCGCAGAAACGGCTCTTCGAGAAAAAGAAGTTCGTTCTTCGCACCGACTACCTCGTTCCCGTTCAAAACCTCCCGCGCGACCTGTGGCCTGAAGTGCTTGCCAATAAGGCCCAACTCGTCGAATGGAAGGAGCTGTTCGCCCTTGAGCCCAAATCGGACATTTTCAACTTTAAGGGAAAAATCAATAAATACGTCCTGGAACAAAACCCGACGCTGGTTGTGGATAGCAGGCACTTTTTGTCAGACTTCGCCGCGCGGCTATCAGAAGCTATCGATGATCTGGAGGAAGGGACGGATGGTGTGCTATTGCATGGCGAAAACTTCCAGGCGCTCAACCTGATGCTGGAACGGTATCGGGAGCAGGTGAAGTGTATCTATATTGATCCGCCATATAATACGGATGCGTCCGCGATTATGTATAAGAATAACTATAAAGATTCTAGCTGGTTGGCGCTGCTTGAAGCTAGACTATATATCGCAAAAGGAGTTCTTGAAAAAACAGGTATCATCTGTGTTGCAATCGACGATGAAGAAGCGTCAGAGTTACGACTTCTGCTTTCAAGTATCTTCGCAAAAGAGGTTGGCATAGTCGCTGTTCGCTCTAACCCAGCAGGAAGAAAAACCAAAGGGCAATTTGCACCGGCACATGAGTATGCCATGTTTTATGGAAAGTCCGAAGAATCGGTTCCAATGAGCCTTGATATAACGGAAAAGAGGCTTTCTCGATATCCCCATAAAGATGACAAAGGGAATTTTGCTTGGGCTAACTTTATAAGATCTGGCAGTAATGATAGAAGACAAGATCGACCAAAATTGTTCTATCCAATATTTGTTAGCAAGGGAGATTCTATCCGTGTCCCGAGGATGGTATGGGATGATAGTTCAAGCTCATACGTAATCCTCGAGAGCCCACACGACGATGAAGAAGTGATTTATCCTGTAGGCAAACGCGGAAATGATACCATAGAAAAAAACTGGCAACGGGGTCATGAACGAGTTCAAAATGAGTTGGACGAATATCGCATCCGTCGCTCTTGT
>JBDRBD010000241.1:0-3027 GCA_043823025.1 Candidatus Omnitrophota bacterium
CGTTGAGATGAGATCCGCGCCGTCATCCATCGTGATGTGCACTTTCATGTCGAGGATCGCGCGGATATGAGCGTAGTAGCGCGCGGGGGATTCTCCGCAAACGGCGTAAACAGGAATCTTTTCGTAACGCACCAATGCGGCCGCTACATCGTCCTGGGTGCTGAGCGGATTCGACGCGCAAGCCCCCACCTTTGCCCCGCCCGCCTTGAGCGCCAAAAGAAGATTGGCGGTCTCGGTTGTGATGTGAAGGCAGCATCCGATCCGCAGCCCCTGAAGCGGCTTCTCTTTCGCAAAGCGCCTTTGAATCTGAAGGAGGCCCGGCATCTCTTTCGCAGCCCACTCGATCCGCCTGCGGCCTTCCGGGGCAAGCCGTAGATTCCGAATGTCACTTTGACGCATGCCTGGCCCCCTTTTTGAGTATTGCAACTTTATCCAACGCCTCCCATGTGAAATCTTTATCCATCCTTCCGAAATGCCCATAGCAGGCGGCCTTTCTGTAAATGGGACGGCGCAGTTTGAGATCCCGAATGATGCCGTGCGGCGTCAGGTCAAAATTCTGGAGGACGAGCTTCTTAAGTTTCTCGTCGGAAATCCTGCCTGTTTTCATCGTGTTGACCATGACGCCTACGGGCTCCGCCACCCCGATCGCGTAGGCCAATTGAATTTCACACGTATCCGCCAAGCCCGCAGCAACAATGTTCTTTGCAATATAGCGGGCGATATAAGAAGCCGAGCGATCCACTTTTGTGGGATCCTTGCCTGAAAAAGAACCCCCTCCGTGACAGCCGTACCCGCCATACGTGTCGCTGATGATTTTCCGCCCTGTCAGGCCCGTATCTCCCATGGGGCCGCCGACCACAAAGCGGCCCGTCGGATTGATGTAAATTTTAGTTTGCCTGTCCACCATCTCCTTCGGGATAATCTTCTCAATGACCTGCTTCCTCAGGACCTCCCGAACTTTGGCAATCTTGACCTTGTCGCTATGATGGGCGCTGAGGACCACCGCCTCGATCCGTCGGGGATGACTATCTACATATTCCACCGTCACCTGGCTTTTCCCGTCCGGCCGGAGGAAACTTACCAAATTTTTCTTCCGAACCTCTGCCAAACGATGTGTCAGCCCATGGGCCAGCATGATCGGAAGCGGCATCAGTTCCGGCGTCTCCCGGGTGGCATACCCGAACATCAGTCCCTGATCTCCCGCTCCGCCCGGGTCAACGCCTCTGGCGATGTCCGGCGACTGCTCCTGAATGCTGGTCACCACGCCGCAGGTCAGATGATCAAACCCATAAACAGGGTTGGTGTAGCCAATTTCCTTGATCGTGCTGCGGATGATTTTGGGGACATCCACATAGCAAGACGTGGTAATCTCGCCCGCCACCACCACCAATCCCGTTGTGACAAGCGCCTCACATGCCACACGGCCCTTCGGGTCCTTCTCAAGAATGGCATCGAGAACGCCGTCCGAAATTTGATCGGCAACTTTGTCTGGATGCCCCTCGGTCACCGATTCAGAACTAAAAAGATACGTACCGCTTCTCACTCTTCCTCCTCTCGCATATCAAGAACTGCGCATCGATTTCACTTCCCAAAGGCCTCTGATGCGCGCTTGAGCGAATCCAAGTCTCCAATATCATACCAAATACCTTCGCACGGATAACCATAAACCGTCTCTTTCTGAGAAAGCCAACGGATGAAAAATCCCGGGGCATCCCGCAAAGACCCCTCTTTCAGATACGCCTGAAGTTGCGCATGAACCTTTTGGGGGAAATAATACACGCCCATGGCCGAAAGCGTCGACTTGGGCTGGGGGGGTTTTTCCTCGAATGAGACAATCCGTTTTTCGGCATCCAGACCAACGATGCCGTAGTGCCTGGCCAGGACAAAATCCTTCACGTCATAAACCATCATGGAGGCAAAAGGCGTGCGCCTCTCTGCAAATTGAACAAAAGGCCCCAGCGCCATATCAAATAAATTATCTCCCGCTACAATCAAAAGGTCTTCCGCAATCCTTTGCGTCCGGATGCAAAAGTCCATATCCCCAACGGCGCCCAATCGGTTCTCTTCATGGGTCGAACCGTCGTCGACAAGAACGAGGAGTCTTTTGGCCTGGTATCCTGCCTTCCATTTCTCAAACTGCGAAAGGAACTTATGGTTTACCGCAATATAAATGGTATCGACATCCTCGATTTTTTGGAGTTGAGCGAGAATATATTCAATGACCGGCCTGCCGGCAACATCCAAAAGGGATTTCGGGCGGTCCTGGGTGAGGGGATAAAGCCGCGTGGCATAGCCGGCCGCGAGGAGAAGGGCTTTCATCTCCTGGCCAACTCTTTTTTGAGACGTTCGATCCGCTCCACAGGCGTCGGATCGACGCGATTCAGGATTCCCAAGTAAAAACTGACGAAGTCTCCGATGTAGATGAGCGAAAAAAGACGTGAAAGAAGGGCTCGGCCGGAAGACCGAACCGTGACGGTCTCCACCCGCGTCTCCTGCCGGATCAGGCGCGTGGTAATGTCCATCCGCTTCTGTACCTGCTTGCCATCGGCCTCGTCCCGGAGAAGCAGGATGACGAGGTGGCGAAAAAGGGACTTCGGTTCCCGCCATCCAACAATTTCATTGTGGTTGAGTTCCGGATAAAAATGGGACCAGGAAAGCTGTTTTGAATTTTCCGCAATCTGCGTCCGCCATCGGGTGACGACCGTATCGATTCTAACGCTGCCGTGGATTGCCGGAAGATTACCGTAGAGACGCAGTGCAAGCCGCTTCGCCAGATTCCTTGACACAGGGACTTCCGGACCCATCTTCTTTGCCTTAAGCATCCGAAGGGTTCTCAACATCTCCTGAAACTCGTCTTTTTTGAGACCAAGATGTACAAGGCGCCGCAGGAGAATGTAGGGAACAAAGAAAAGATACCCTACGGCTGCCCGGGGAGGAAAACCCGCAGGTACGAGGAGATGGGGAACGCCGTCCCGCCTTGCGCGCGCAATCAGCTTCCCTCCCGATGCGATGGCGATGATCTTCGCT
>JBDRBD010000242.1:0-5859 GCA_043823025.1 Candidatus Omnitrophota bacterium
TCACGGATGCACCGGAAAGGGGAACGATCAGGTCCGGTTTGAAGTCTCAGCGGCGGCGCTGGCGCCTGGCCTCAAGACGATTGCCCCCCTTCGGGAATGGCACCTCGCCTCGCGCGAGGACGAAATCGCCTATGCGAAAGCGAAGAGAGTCCCGCTCGAATTCGGCGCCAAAAAACTCTATTCGATTGACGTGAATCTGTGGGGAAGAAGCATTGAAGCAGGTCCCCTGGAGGATCCGTGGGTGGAGCCGCCGCAGGAAGTTTATCAAGAGACGACGGACCCGTCCAAATCCCCTTCGAAGCCGTCCTTGGTGACGATTCAGTTTGAAAAGGGGATTCCGGTGGGGTTGAACGGCAAGCGGATAAATCCTTTGAACCTCATTGCGCGGCTGCGGTCACTCGGCGGAAGGAACGGCGTCGGCAGAAGCGACCTTGTGGAGAACCGGCTCGTCGGGATCAAGAGCCGGGAAATCTATGAAGCGCCGGCGGCTGTGATTCTTGCCGCAGCCCATGAGGCGCTTGAGAACATGACGCTTGACCGGAATCTGTTTCATTATAAGCGGCTTGTGGCCGAGCGGTATGCCGAGCTTGTCTACGACGGACTTTGGTTTACGCCGCTCCGGGAAGCGCTGGATGCTTTTGTGACATCGGCTTCTCGGAACGTGACAGGAGAAATACGGGTTAAACTGTTCAAAGGGACGGCGACGGTCGTCGGGAGAAGGTCCCCGTATTCGCTTTACCGGAAAAGTTTGGCGACCTATGGAAAGGAAGATACCTACGACCGGAAGATCGCCGAAGGATTCATTCAGATTTGGGGCCTTCCCTACCGCGGACAGAGAAAATGAACCGCTGGGGATACGAATAACAAATGACAAAATCCAAATGACAAAACAAATTCAAATTCAAAATGACCAATTTCAAAACAAAACCGGAGTTTTGTTATTTGAAATTTGTTATTGGTCATTCATTTGTCATTTGTGCTTTGACATTTGTAATTAACCTGGAGTTTTTCATGAAGAAAATGTGGGGTGGGAGATTCAAGAAAAGGATGCATCCCCTCTTTGAGGCCTTTTCGGCCCAGAGTGCAGTGGATGCGGCGTTCTTGGAGGATGACCTTCAGGGAAGCATTGCCTATGCCAAAATGCTCGGGAAGATCGGCATTTTGAAAAAGGCGGAGACAGCGCGTCTTGTCAGGGCACTTTCCCGGATGCTGAACGCCGCATCTTCGGGAAAGCTTCTGTATGATGAAACGGCGGAAGACGTGCATACCTTTGTCGAAGCGCGCCTTGAAAAGGAAGTGGGGGCACTGGCCCAGAAATTGCATACAGGACGGTCGCGGAATGAGCAGGTGAGTCTGGATACCCGGCTCTATTGCAAGCGGGGGGTCCTCTCCCTTTTCTGGCACATCGCGGTATTCCAGAAAGCCCTTGTCCAAGCCGCAAAGAAATACCGGACGGTGATTCTTCCGGGCTATACCCATCTTCAGCATGCGCAGCCGGTCCTTCTGGCGCATCATCTCCTGGCGTATTGCCAGATGCTGGAGAGGGACAAGGAACGGCTTCAGGAGGCGCTCTACCGGGTGGATGTATTGCCTCTCGGGTCGGGCGCTTTGGCCGGAAGCTCTTTTCCCATTGACCGGAAATTTTTGGCCAGGGAACTCGGGTTCTCGCGAATCTCGGAGAATAGTCTCGATGCGGTGAGCGACCGGGACTTTGTCATTGAGATCCTCAGTGCACTTTCGCTTCTGGCGATGCATCTTTCGCGGCTCTCGGAGGATTTTATCCTTTGGAGCACGCGGGAATTCGGCTTCATTGAACTCGGCGAAACACTTTGCACCGGCTCCAGCCTCATGCCGCAGAAAAAGAACCCGGACTTTCTGGAACTCGTCCGGGGCGAGGCCGGGCGGGTGTACGGGAATCTCATGACGGTCCTTTCGGTCATGAAGGGTTTGCCGTTATCGTACAACCGGGATATGCAGCTTGACAAAGCACCGCTTTTGGATGCGATGATGCGGCTCCACCATATCCTGGCGCTCTTTCCGATTCTCTTTAAGGAGCTGAAGGTCCGGCCCGAGCCGATCCGGCTTCAGCTTGCCGACGAAGATCTTTTGGCCACTGATCTTGCCGAGTTTCTCGTCGGGAAAGGCGTTCCTTTCCGGAAAGCGCACGAGACGGTCGGAAAACTCTTTCGGTTTGTCCATGAAAAAAATAGGAGACTCAGTTCACTCTCCCTTTCGGAACTCAGGAAGTTTTCCCCGAAGTTTGACCAGACGTTTTACAAACTCTTGAGTGCGGATGCGTCCATCCGACGGAAAAAAACTCGGGGCGGGACCGGCGTTAAGGAAGTGAACCAACAAATAAGACAATGGGAAGAAAAGCTCTCCCGCTAAAACTCTACCGCCACGAAGTCCAGTATCGCAGGCGGGAATTGTACTGTGAAGGGGTACCCCTCAGAAAAATCATTCGGGAGGTCGGGACGCCGGTCTATGTCTACAGCCGCAGGACGATCCTGGAACATTACCGGAAACTCCGCCGCGCCTTTGCCTCACTGAACCCTTTGATTTGTTTTTCCGTAAAGAGCAATTCGAACCTCGCGGTGTTGAAGGTTCTGGCGCGTGAAGGCGCAGGATTCGATGTGGTTTCGGGGGGCGAGCTTTTCCGCGTCCTGAAAATCGGCGCCGATCCCAGGAAGATTGTTTTTGCGAGCGTCGGGAAAACCGCAGCAGAAATCCGAACCGCCATTCAAAAGAGGATTTTCTCGCTGAATGTGGAATCTTTGGCGGAACTTGACCAGATCGAGGAGATTGCGGGGAGTCTCTGCGTCACGGTGCGCGCCGCACTTCGGCTCAATCCGGAGGTGGAAGTCCTGACGCACCATTATGTCCAGACGGCGAAACCGGAGAGTAAATTCGGCATCCATTTTGAGGAGGCCCGGAAAATTTTCCATCACCACGAGGCATTTCCTCATGTGGAGCTGCATGGCGTCCACATTCATATCGGTTCGCAGATTCTCAGGAGCGAACCGTTTATTGCGGCACTCCGCAAGACAATCCGTTTCATCGGAACGCTCCGCTCCGAGGGGATTCCGATTGATTGGATTGATATCGGCGGAGGGCTGGGAATCGTCTATGCGCGTGAACGCGCGCAGACCGCGGAGGAATTTGCCCGGGCCATCCTTCCTTTTCTCAAGAAGGAGAAACTGCGGCTTGTTCTGGAACCGGGCCGCTTCATCATGGGAAATAGCGGGCTTCTTCTCACCAATGTGACCTACGTGAAGCGGCAGAGAAACAAAAGTTTCATTATCGTCGACGCGGGGATGAACGACCTGATCCGGCCGAGTCTTTACGGAGCATATCATGAAATTCTTCCGGTGCGCGCTTTTGCCGGACGGCGGAGGGATACCTTTGACGTCGTGGGGCCGCTTTGCGAAAGCGGCGATTTTTTGGCAAGGAATAGACAGCTTTCTTACGCGTTCGAGGGGGAGTCACTGGCCATTCTTGCAGCCGGGGCCTACGGGTTTGTTATGTCGAGTAACTACAATTCCCGTCCCAGAGCCGCCGAAGTTCTTGTTTCAGGAAACCGCTATGCCGTTGTCCGCCGCCGGGAATCGCACAAGGACCTAATCCGCGGCGAGCGCGTCCCAATGTGGGCCTAATGGAGTTAAGAGGTTAAAGGGAATTGATGCCGCTGGCGTTCACTAAACTGATAGGGGCGGGGAATGATTTTGTGCTGATCGACCGCAGGCGGAAGGGCTCCGTGTCGCGTGCGCAAGGGTCACATCTTGCCAAGAAACTCTGCGACCGCAGATTCGCAGTCGGGGCGGACGGGGTCTTGGTGTTGGAGTCGTCGCGGAAAGCCGATTTCCGGATGCGGATTTTCAATCCTGACGGGAGCGAGGCCGAGATGTGCGGGAACGGCTCCCGGTGTGCGGCCTATTATGTCCTGAAGGGGAAAAAAGGCCACGTTTCATTTGAAACGCTGGCGGGGGTCCTCGAGGCCGATGTCAAAGGGGAGTGGGTACGCCTGCGCTTGACCGAGCCCACAGAGTTGAAAACGCAGCTCTCGCTCGAAGCGGCCGGAAGGACGTTTCAAGTCCACGCCATCAATACCGGCGTTCCCCACGCGGTCCTTTTCGCCGACGATCTTGAAACAGTGGACGTCGAAAGAATCGGCCGGGAAATCCGTCGTCATGCTTTATTTCAGCCCCGGGGAACGAATGTCGATTTTGTGAAGCCGCAAGGCCCGAACAAAATCTCGGTTCGGACGTATGAAAGAGGCGTGGAGGGTGAAACGCTTGCCTGCGGGACAGGGGTGACTGCATCGGCATTGATGACCGCGCTTCTCATCGGGTACGGTTCCCCCATTGAAGTTTTGACAAGAGGCCGTGATCGCCTTAAGATATATTTCAGACGGGAAGGGAATTTTTTCAAGGAAGTTTCTCTGGAAGGGAAAGTTTCTCGCGTCTTTGAAGGGAGGATGTATGATGTTTAAAGGATCCATCGTGGCGCTTGTGACGCCGTTTGCAAACGGCAAAGTAGATGAAAAGGCCCTTCGGGACCTGGTGGAATTTCATATCCAGAATAAAACGGATGCCATCTCCCCCTGCGGGACGACGGGAGAATCGCCGACACTTTCTCATGAAGAACATAAGCGGGTTATTCAGATTGTGGTGGAACAGGTGAGGAAAAGAGTTCCCGTGATTGCCGGGACGGGGTCGAATGCGACCGAGGAGGCATTGGAACTAACCCGCTTTGCGAAAAGAATCGGGGCGGATGCGGGCCTCATGGTTTGCCCGTATTACAACAAGCCGACGCAGGAGGGAATCTTTCGCCATTTTGAAAAGGTAGCGAAGGAAGTGGACCTCCCGATCATCCTTTACAATATTCCCGGCCGCTCAGGCGTCAACATGACGCCGGAGACCATTGCGCGGCTTTCGAAAATCGAAACGATTGTAGCCGTCAAAGAGGCGGCGGGAAGTCTTGACCAGGTAAGCCAGATTTTTTCCCTCTGCGACATTACCGTCGTCTCGGGGGACGATTCACTTACCCTTCCCATGATGTCGGTCGGCGCAAAAGGGGTGATCTCAGTCGTCGCCAACATCGCTCCGAAGGACGTGGCGGCGATGACCCATTCCGCCCTCGAGGGATCCTGGGACAAGGCGCGGGAACTTCACTACAAACTGCTTCCTTTGTGCAAGATTCTTTTTGTCGAAACGAATCCCATTCCGGTGAAGAGTGCGATGGAGCTTTTGGGAATGATCAAAGGGGAACTGCGGCTCCCTCTTTGCCCGATGTCGGAAGGAAATGCCGCACTACTCAAGAAAGCCCTTGTTGATTATGGGCTTCTTTCGGCGGCAACGCTAAAGGCACGCTAAGATGATTTCTCTCACGGTCAGCGGCGCAAGAGGAAGAATGGGATCTCGAATTCTTTCTCTTGCCTTTTCAGACAATACCTTCAACGTCGTCGGCGCCCTTGAAAGAGAAGGCCACCCCGATTTGGGGAAGGACATCGGCCAACTGCTCGGTCTGGGCGCACGAAAGGTCCTTTTGTCTTCGGATGCGGCAAAAGCCCTTCAGGCCTCAGACGTCCTCATCGAATTTTCGAGTCCCGAGGCGACGCTTTCTCACTTGGCGCTCGCGGCGCCATTCAAAAAGGCAGTTGTAATCGGGACCACAGGACTCACCATGGAGGCAATGAAAGAAGTTCAGGCGGCCAGCAGGAACATGCCCGTGTTGATTTCACCGAACATGAGCGTCGGCGTCAATCTTTTGTTTGAGCTTGTAAGCGACGCCGCCCGCAGGCTTCCGGACTATGAAGTGGAAATCGTCGAAACACACCACCGCCACAAGAAAGATGCCCCC